>JBEBAJ010000095.1:0-8473 GCA_041158965.1 Pseudomonadota bacterium
TGTCAGGCAGACCGTCTTGCACCGCCATTTCGGCCACGATGCCCACTCCCATGCCCAGGCTGACATAGGTTTTGATCACATCAGAGTCAATGGCTTCAAGCGCAATTCTGGGCTGCAAGCCATGTAGTGCAAAGGCTTGGTCTATGCGCGAGCGGCCCGTGAACGAGGGGTGATAGGTCACCAAAGGGTATTCGGCCAACCGCTCCAGGCTGACCTGCCTGGCCGTGGCCAAGGGGTGCTCGCGCGGCATCACCAACTCATGTTGCCATTCGTAGCAGGGCAGGGTGACCAATTCGGGGTAGTTGGCCAATGATTCTGTGGCCATCCCGATTTCAGCCACCTCCTCAATGATCATCCGGGCCACCTGATCGGGTGAGCCCTGATGCAAGCTGACCGTCACATCCGGATACGCCTCGCGCAGTTGAGCCACCGGTTTGGGCAAGACATAACGGGCTTGGGTGTGGGTGGTGGCGATCGACAAGGTGCCGTAGTTTTGCGTGCTGTACTGCTGCCCGATGCGGCGCAAGTTGTTCACTTCCCGCAAAATCAGGTCTATGCTCTTGAGCACATGTTGACCGGGCTCCGTGACGCGTTTGAGCCGCTTGCCGTGTCGGGTGAAGATATCTATGCCGAGTTCTTGCTCCAACTCGATGATGGCCTTGGACACCCCGGGTTGCGAGGTATGCAAGGCTTTGGCGGCTTCGGTCAGGTTCAATTGACGCCTGACGGCCTCTTGGACGAATCTGAATTGGTGCAGGTTCATAACCTGAAATTATATGAAGGAAGCTCTACAAAACCCGCTGCATGGAAGTTTTGCCCCAAATCGGGATGCCATGCAAGGCGGATTTGGCCGCAGATATCTGGATATCTTGGCAAGAAATCCAACGAAGCAGAGTTCCCGGGTTTGGGATGAAACGATGCATGGGGTTTTACAGAGCTTCCTCAAATCATATGATCCAGTGCGATTTGGCATGAGATTTCAGTCACTCTGGGGTCCTCGCCCAAAGATGGCAACACCTCCAGCTTGACGGCAGGGTGTTGTGACCGCAGATCAGCCACGATGGCGGGCAAGTCTTCTCTGGCATGTCGCCCCATGCCCAGAAACATGGGCAAGATCCGGATGTGCCCGGCCCCGGCAGAAATCAGTTGGGCCACGCACAGTGGCAGCTCAGGCTCGGTCAGTTCCAGGTAGGCGCAGCGCACGATCAGGTCTGGCTGCAAAGCCATCAAGCGGCGTTGAACCGCTTCGATGGGGGCGTGCCACAAGGGGTCTCTGGACCCATGGGCGAACAAGACGATGGCAGTTTTCATTGGCGTAAGACCAGCCAGCCAAAGGCCAGCAGTGAAATCATGGTGTAAATCATGCCCGGCAGGGCAGCCGCCAACCAGGGCGACCAGAGCCGCAGATTGCCGATGTGACCGAACACATTGTTGAGCAGAAAAAAGCTGACGCCCACCATCACACCGATGAACACCAGATTGGCGATTTGGCCCGAGCGGAAATGCAAATAGGCGAATGGCAGAGCCAGCACGATCATCACCAGACAACTGATGGGGTAAAACACCTTGTTCCAGAACACAATCTCATAGCGCTGGCTGCTCTGATCGTTGGCTTGCAAGTATCGGATGTATTGAAACAAGTCCCAGGTGCGCATGCGGTCTGGGTTGAGCAGGGCCACCGACACCATTTCAGGCGTGACCCGGGTCTGCCAACGCCACACATTCATATGCGTCAGAGGCTGAGACAGATCATCAGTGGCCTGGTTTTGAAACTCGCGACGCTGCACCCCTTTGAGCAGCCACTCATTGGTATTGCTCTGGTATTCCCCGCGATCGGCCTGTGTCATGCTCTTGAACCGGCCCAGCGCATCGAATTCGTAGATGCGTACCCCCAGGATTTCTCCGTTGATGTCTGTCGAGCGGATATGGATGGTTTGTTGCCAGGCCTCGCCCCGTTCGCGCAACCATGCACCGGTGTTGCCGATGACGGACTCTCCCATGGCTCTGGCCTTGTAGCTTTGGGCTTTTCGCTCGGCCCAAGGCGCGAGATAGTCGCCCATGACCCACGTCAGGGCGATGAAGATCAGCCCCAGACGAGCCAATTGCCGCAAAGCCGCATACGGGCCCAATCCGGAGGTGCGCAAAATGGTGAATTCAGAGCTCTGGGCCAGCCTGGCCATGACAAAAACGGTGCCGATCAGCACGGTGATGGGCAATAGTTCGTAGAGGTGGTTAGGAATCAGCAAAACCAGATAAACCATGGCCTGCCCATAGCCGTAACCCAAAGCCTGTTTTTGTTGGATGACCTTGAGCTCTTCGATCAGGTCAAAGAAAAAGAAGAGGGCCAAAAAGCCCAGAGTGACAGTGGCCACCGACAAATAAATGTCGCGGTCGATCAATTTGCGCAAAGTGCTCATGCGGCCCCCTTGCCAGGCCTGAAGCGCCAATGCCAATGGTGGTGGCGCACAGTCAATATGGCCAAACTGGCCAGCGTGAGGCTGCCGTGCAAAGCCATCAGATGACGCAACCAGTGGGATTGTCCATTGGCGATCCAAGACTGGCCCAGATTGATCAGGTTGTAATACACGATGAAAGTGAACAAACCCAGGAGGATTTGTCCGCCCCTGGCCGCCCTGGGGTTGACTCGGGCGGCTGCGACGGCCATCAGACACAAATTGACTGCCGCCCATAAAAGCCCGGCACGCCAGGCCAGTTCGGCCTGGGCAAAGCGGTCGGCGTTGCGCCACAAATCGATGCTGGATGTGGCCTGGGCCGTGTATTGGGGCGCCATCCTGGGGGCGGTGTCTATGCGCGTGTCCAGGCGTTGGAATTCCACCATCCGCGCGCTGCTGTCATGCTCGGACAACTCCAGCCTTTGTCCATTTTCCAGCACCAAAAACCGCTCTCCCTCTATATCGGTCAACCGGCCCGAACGGGCCGATGTGATGGTGCGCCGCTCTGGGTCTGCGCTGGCGATAAAGACATTGCGGGCGGGCTGTCCATCGATGGTGTTTTTGTCGATGAAAAAAACCCGCTGGCCGCTGGCGGAAGATTGGAACAAACCGGGAGAGACCCGCTCCAGGTCGCCACGCTGCCGATAACGCTCTCGCAGCTCCTGGTTTTGTTGATGGGTCCAAGGCCAGACCCAGAACGCCAGAACGAAGATCAACAACCAAACCGGCCATGAAAAACGCCAAATCGGTCGCAACAAGCCCAGCAAACCGATCCCGCTGCTGACCCAAATCACCATCTCGCTGTCCCGAAACAGGCGCGACAGGCAGGCCCCCACCGACAGAAAAAGGCTGAGGGTGAGTATGAGGTGCAAATTACCCAGCAGGGTGTAGCCCAGAATCAGGCTCACCTCAGAGGGGTTGACCGCCCCCTTGCTGGCCTGCCCCAGGGTGCGGATCAGCATCATGGTCAGGACGACGGTGACCAGCACCACCAGGGTGGCGCTGAAAGTCCGCATCAATTCCTGGCGTAATGAGGAATGGAATAACATAGGCCGAATTGTTGGAAGTGATGAATTATGACCCCTGAACTCAAGACCTTGAACCTGGCCCAGGCCGCCCAAGTGAAAACCGACCTGTTGGTGGTGGTTTTATCGTCCAAGTCGCCCGAGGCCCAGTCGCCGCTGGGTGCCTGGATCCACCAGGCGGTCAAGGCCAAAGACCTGGAGCTGACCCAGATGGGGCAGACATTGCAAGGCTATCGCCCCCCCGGTGTGATGGCGCGCCGGGTGCTGGTATTGACCAGTGCCGATGCCCCGGCCGCCAAGTGGCGGGGTGCCCTGCAAACAGCGCTGCAATCGGCCAAGCTGGCTCAACACGAGCACGCCTGTGTGGTACTGCCCAGTGGGGATCCCACCAGCGTCGAGGCCACCCTCTTGGCGGTCCACGACGCCAGCTATGTGTATACCGCCACCAAACCGAGTGCCAAGACCAGCCGCTTGAAGCGCTGTGTGTTGGGGGTGCCTCTGGCCAAAGCCTCCATGGGGGCGTTCGAGCGCGCCCGGGCCCGCGCTTTGGGCGTTGATCTGGCGCGCGAGTGGGGCAATCGCCCCGCCAACCACGCCACCCCCAGCCACCTGGCCAAGGTCGCCCAGGAATTGGCCCGCCACAAGCGGGTCAGCTGCCAGGTGCTGGGGCCGCGCGAGGTGGCCAAGCTGGGCATGGGCTCATTCATGTCTGTGGCCCAGGGCTCGGCCCAATCTCTCAAGTTCATTGTTTTGCAATACAACGGCGCGCCCAAATCGAAAGCGCCCACAGTGCTGGTGGGCAAGGGCATCACCTTTGACACCGGTGGCATTTCACTCAAGCCCGGGCCGGGCATGGATGAGATGAAGTTTGACATGTGTGGTGCCGCCAGCGTGCTGGGCACTTTCCGGGCGTTGGCCGAGTTGCAACCGGCGCTGAATGTGGTGGGTCTGATTCCCGCTTGCGAAAACATGCCCGATGGCCTGGCGGTCAAACCGGGCGATGTCGTCACCAGCATGAGCGGGCAAACCATCGAGATCCTCAACACCGATGCCGAAGGACGCCTCATTTTGTGCGATGCCCTCACTTATGCCGAGCGCTTCAAGCCCCGGGCGGTCATCGACATTGCCACCCTGACCGGGGCCTGCGTGATTGCCCTGGGCCATGTGCGCTCCGGCATGTATGCGACCGACGATGCATTGGCGGGGGCGCTGCAAAGCGCCGGAGAGTCGGCGCTCGACCCTTGCTGGCGCATGCCGCTCGATGATGAATATGCCGAGGGCCTGAAATCGAATTTCGCCGATGTGGCCAATGTGGCCGATCGCGCCGCCGGTTCGGTCACAGCGGCCAAGTTCCTGCAACGGTTCGCCCAAAAGTACCCTTGGGCGCATCTGGACATCGCCGGGTCAGCCTGGAAAAGCGGTGCGGCCAAAGGGGCCACCGGTCGTCCGGTGGGGCTGTTGCTGCACTATTTGCTGGATCACGCCCAGGCATGACCGAGGTTGCTTTTCATTTCAATGTGTCCCAGCGGATGCCCTATGTGTGCAGACTGCTGCGCAAGGCCACGCAAAGCCAGGCCCGGGTGACCGTGGTCGCGCCCGAGCCTCAGTTGCGCCACCTCGACGCGCAGCTATGGACTTTTGAGGCCGATGCCTTCGTCGCCCATTGCCTGTGGGATGCCCCCGATCATGTGCGCTGTGTCTCACCGGTGGTGCTCGCACCCGCCGAATTCCTGGCCCTCTCACCCCATCGAGAGGTGCTGGTTCATTGGGGGGGGCAAGAGCCGCCCTCAGGGTTTGAGAGTTACCAGCGGCTGATCGAATTGGTCAGTACCGATGAAGCCGATCGGGTGGTGGCCAGACAACGCTGGAAACACTATGCGGACCGAGGCTATCCGATGATTCGTTATGATGTGTCACAGGTTAAGGTTTAGTTTTTTTTTGACATCCAAGGAGATTTTTGTGAAAACCAAAATGTATTGGCTTGCATTCACCCTCTTGGCTTTGGTAGGTTGTTCCAAAGAGCCCAAGGAAACCGTCGTCAAAATCGGCCACGTGGGCCCCATCAGCGGCCCCATCGGCCATTTGGGCAAAGACAACGAAAACGGTGCCCGTCTGGCCATTGAGGAGCTCAATGCCAAGGGCATCGTGCTGGGCGGCAAGAAAGTCAAGTTCGAGCTCTTGGCGGAGGATGACGCGGCCGATCCCAAGCAGGGCACAGCCGTGGCACAGAAACTGGTCGACCAGAAAGTGTCAGGCGTGGTGGGGCATTTGAACTCGGGCACCTCCATCCCGGCCTCAAAGATTTACAGCGACGCCGGTATCCCGCAGATCACCCCCTCATCCACCAACCCCACCTTAACCCGTCAAGGCTTTAAAACCACCTTCCGCGTGGTGGCCGACGATGTCCATTTGGGCGGCACGTTGGGCCGCTACGCCTTCAACGACATACAGGGCAAATCCATCGCCATCATCGACGACCGCACTGCCTATGGTCAGGGGGTTGCCGATGAATTTGAAAAGGCGGCCAAAGCGGCCGGTGCCAATGTGGTGGGGCGTGAGTTCACCAATGACAAGGCCACCGACTTCATGCCCATTTTGACCAAGTTGCAGGGCAAGAAGCCCGATGTGGTCTTTTTTGGCGGCATGGATGCTGTCGGCGGGCCCATGCTGAAACAGATGTTGTCGCTGGGCATGGCGGCTAAATTCATGGGCGGCGACGGCATTTGCACCAATGAATTGCCCAAACTCGCTGGAGCGGCCCTCAAAGACGAACAAGTCGTGTGTGCCGAAGCCGGTGGCGTGGAAGGCGCGGCCAAGCAAGGCATGGAAGAATTTGGCGCTCGTTTCAAAAAGCGCTTTAACGACGACGTCAAGCTCTACGCCCCCTATGTCTATGACGCGGTCAATGTGATGGTGGCGGCCATGGTGAAAGCCGACTCGAGCGACCCGGCCAAATACCTGCCGGTCTTGGCCAAAACCGAAGGCTATGCCGGCGTGACCGGCACCATCTCTTTTGACGAAAAAGGCGACATCAAAAACGGTGCCCTCACGCTCTACACCTTCAAGGGCGGCGCACGCGAGGCCATCGCCGTCAAGCGCTGACACTTGCATCCATGGCAAGGGCTGAACTCAGTCCATGCCATCCCACTCAACAGGGCCTTCGGGCCCTTTTTTCATGGCCGCATGGCCCTGGCAGACCGATGGCCTTGGGTCATCCATCCGAGGGTTCGTTCAAGCCCAATATGCGCCCGTCAACGCCCCATCAGTCTGGGCCAGACGGGTTCTTCCACAGCGATGGCCTGCTGGTCATCTGCGATGGGGTTGAGCTTGGTGGGCCGGGGTCTGGAAAACAAAGCCAGGCCCTCGTAGTCTTGATCAACCCTGGCAAAAGGCAAAACCAGGTGCCCCCAGTCGTCGTAATCCTTCAAGGTTTCTTTGGTGCCGGTTTTGTTCAGGTCTATGCTCAGGGCAGACGAGTTGAGCGCATGGCTCAGGTCCCAGTCGGCATAGGCCGTGCCATTTCGGCGGCCCCGCCCCACATTGTCGGCTTCATAAAGGGTGTTTTCGTCCAAGTCCGTGCTCGAACCGTTGGAATAGTTGATGACGAAATTCGTCGGGTCGCCGCAGGGCGTGGCCACAGTCAGCCATGTGCCGCACAGGTCGGCCAGGGTCGCCGTCGAGGGCGCATTGGCGAAAAAATTCCACCTCTCATAGGCGGTGCTCGCTGTCGGGTCCGGGTCCAGGCCATAGGCATACAGGTAATTCATCACACTCCAATAATTGGGCTTGTAGTTGGTATTTTCATTGCCGCCGTGCCTCAAGCCCAGGTTATGCCCCAGCTCGTGCATGAGGGTGCTGGCCTGGTAATTGGTGGCCAAGTGCGGGTAGGTGATGTTGGCGGCGCTCAGGTTGCACCCGCCCAGCGTCACAATCAGGTCATTCCCGTTCAATTCAGCCACACCGCCACTGCCACATGCGCCGCTGGTCTTTTGTGAGCTGCCAAAGAGCGCGTAATGAAACACATTCATGCGGCGCAATTCCATGTAATCTGCCTTCCAGTCATAAATGGTCCTTCGGCTGCTGGTGTTGCTGCTACAGTTGTAAAGGGTGCTGGTGCTATCGCCGAAATTCACACATCTCTCATAGGGCACCTTCGGGTTGCCTTGCCCCAGGTTGAAATTGGCGGGTGAAAAACTGGCGCTAAAGGCCGTGCCGGCATCGATCCACACTTTGATGCCCTGGGCACTGAAGGCGTCGACCACCTTTTGCAAGGCCGCTTGGCGGGGAACGATGCCTGCATCGGTCGAGTCCATATGGTCCAGCTCAATAAAAATGTCCCGGGTGCCCACCCTGGCCCCCATGGCGTAGAGGTCCATGCCGGCATAAGTGCCCCCTGCCACTTCGGCAGAGTCTGGAATGCCGTCTTGATCTGTGTCTTGCACATTGGCACCGATGTCGTTTCTTCCCCCCGGCGTGACCCAGTCCACGCTGATCCAGTCGGCCGCGCTGTCGGTGTCCTTATCCACGGTTTTGTAAGGGAAGGGCCGAACGATGCTTTTGCTCGTCTCAGTTTGCAGATTGACTTTGGGCAGGGCCGCCACACTCGATCCATTCCAACTGCCGCTGGTCGGCACATCGGTGCTGGAGCCAAAACGGACAAAATCGACGGTGGCACCCGCTTTCAGCAACTCGACGAAACCGCTTTCTTCCCAGTAGGGAATGTTGTTGCCATTGATGATCCTGATGTTTTGGCTGCCTCGTTGAGCAAGCCTGTTGTAATTGCCCGAGACGATCACATGACTGTCTGCAGCCAGAAGTATGTTGGGCAAGGCGAAGGTGTTAGGGGCTATCGTGAATAAGGCGATGTCGACACTGGTCGATTTAAAACTGTATTCGCTCAAGTTGATCGGGCTGGATGTGGGGTTATAAATCTCAAACCAGCACACCACGTAGCAAGACGAGACCTCGGTGATCAGCAACTCACTGCGTGCGGGC
>JBEBAJ010000096.1:0-8454 GCA_041158965.1 Pseudomonadota bacterium
CCTCGACCCGATGCGCCTGCTGTTTTCCACCGGCAGCACCCACCCCGATGAAAGAAACCTGATGGCGTTGTGCCCAAAGGGCCAAAGCCACTTTGGCCTTGACCTGATCACAAGCATCCAGCAAAGCATCCACCGGGTGGCTTAAATCACCCAATAAATCATCGCAATTTTCAGGGCTGATCCATTCCTCGATGCCCTGAACTTGACAATCGGGGTTGATGTCTTGAATGCGCTCGCGCAAAGCCTGGGTTTTGGCCATGCCCAAAGTGGAGGTCAAAGCCTGGATCTGGCGATTGATGTTCGATTCGGCCACATGGTCCAGGTCGATCAGGGTCAGGCGCCCGACGCCGGAACGGGCCAGGGCTTCCACGGCCCAAGAGCCAACACCCCCCACCCCGACGACGACCACATGCCCTTGCCGCACGGTTTGGGCCGTGTCGGCACCCCAAAGGCGATCCAAGCCCGAAAAACGACGTGGCAGATCGGCTGTGCCCATCAGGCCTGACGCTCAAGGCGCCAGATTTGGTACTTCATGGCCACCACTGCGCCCAGCACGATGAAGAGCAACGCTGAAAAGGCATTCAAGGACAGGGTAGACATGCCGCTGAGTCCTTGCCCGATGGTGCAACCCATGGCAGTGACACCGCCCACCCCCATCAAGAGTGCGCCCAGCAAATGGTTACCGAGGTCCTCGACACTGCCAAATCCTTCCCAGCGAAAGGTTCGGGTGAACAAGGCACTGACCCATGAGCCAAAAATGACCCCGACGGCCAACATCACGCCCAAAGTCAGCACCTTGGATTTGTCGCTGTAAAACATCAGCCAATCGAGCACATAGGCCATGGGGGCCACAAAGCTCAGAGATTCCATGCGACCGCTGTTGGTGGACACATAAACCTGTTCCAGGGTCTGGGGGTGCTCTTCGACAAAGCCCATGTGCCCGGTCAGCCACCACATGGCAACGATCACACCGCCACAGCCCAGGCCGGCCCAGAGGTTGGTTGAGGTCCGGAAGTCGGCGTGGCGCAGCACCCAAAGGGCCAGCAACAGGCCCAAGGCCAATCCCACCCAGGCCGGACCTTGTTCAGCCCCCAGATTGAGCGCAGAGGCCAGGCCATAAGACAGAGTGGCCTGCGGCTCCATGGTCAGGTAAACCTGATCGGTCGTGGTGTTTCTCAAGACCGCCGTGATGCCACGCAAGGTGGCAAATGCGCTGAGCCCCATGACCACAAAGACCACCCAAGCCTTCAGGTTGCCAGTGCCTACACGGATCAGGGTCTTGTTGCCACAACCCGACGCCATCACCATGCCAAATCCGAACATCAATCCGCCGACGCTGGTGGACAGCCAACTCCAGCGGGGGGTGATGTACAAGGCATCGGAGGGTCGTATCAGGCCCAGCAAAGACAAGGCGGCAAACCCGATCATGGCGGTGGCCATGGCCAGGATCCATTGGCGCGCGCGTGACCAGTCACCGATGTTGATCACATCACTGATGGCCCCCATGGTGCAAAAATGGGTGGTCTGGGCGATGGCGCCAAACACAAAGGACAGCGCAAAACCGAGCACCAACACCCATGTGTTCAAAGAGTTAAAAACCGACTGTTCCACAAAACAACCTTATTTCAGTTTGGCCAGTCTCTCTTTGGCCGCGACGGCAGCCTCGGATTTGGGGTGAGCCTTGATGAGATCTTCCAATGTTTTTTTGGCGGCCTTGTTGTCTTTCAATTCAAGCTGACAGTTGGCCACAGCGAGCCAGGATTCAGGGGCACGAGGGTGTTCCGGGGCCAATTGCATGAGTTGTCGGAAGCTCGCGATGGCTGCCTTGTAATCGCGCGTGGCGTACTGGGCGTTGCCCAGCCAAAACAGGGCCGAGATGAGGTAGGGGCTTTGCGGGTAACGGCGGGTGAATTCAGCAAAAGACAATGCAGCAGCAGCAAAGTCGCCTTTGCGAAAGACGCCCAGTGCCTGCTCGTAATCTTTGGCTTCGGACGGATCGACTTCGACCTCGACACCATCGATGTTGGCCTTGACGGGCTCAAATTTGCGCAACCGTTCTTCGACCCCTTGGGCCTGGTCTTTGAGTTTGCGCTGGGTGTCGGCCAGCTCCCTGAGCAACACGTCCCGGTCGCCTTTGGCTTGGGCCACTTCGGCACGCAAGGCGTCAATCTGGGATTGCATGTCTAACAAGGCCCGGCGCAATTGGGCGCTGTCGTCAGAACCGGCTTGGGACTCACGCCCCAAGCGGTCTGATTGTTGGCGCAAGGTCTCCACCTGCTTGCGCAGTTCGATGATGGCGAGTCGGGCTTCTTTGTCTTCCAGAAAAGCCCATGAGGAACTGGCCCCCGCGCACAAAAAGGCCCCCAATAAAGCCAGCCGCAGCACTCGCATGATGGTCAACGGTAGTTGAATTCAACCCGACGGTTTTTGGCATAGGCGGCTTCATTGCTGCCCATGACGGCCGGTTTCTCTTTGCCAAAGCTGACGGCTTCCAGCTGTGCATCGGGCACACCCAGGAGCGTGAGGGCCTTGCGCACCGCCTCGGCCCGCTTTTGCCCCAGTGCCAGGTTGTATTCACGGCCACCTTGCTCGTCGGTATGGCCTTCCAGAGCCGCACGGCGCTTGTTGTCGGCCCGCAGATAGCGCGCATGGGCCTCGATGACGGGTTGTGCCTCAGGCTTGATGACATAGCTGTCAAAATCGAAAAAAACCACTTTCGCGACACCCGCCGGTCCGGGATCGATGCTGCTGGTTTGAATGCTGTTGACAGGGGTCACGGCAGATTGGGCCTGAGGCGCCTGGGTCACAGAGGTACCTGTTTTGTCTTCTACGGGTACATCGTCAAGTTTCACGCCAGATGCGCAAGCGGCCAGCAAAAGGGGCAAGCCCAGGGTGATCAGGAGTTTTTTCATTTGTGAGTTCCTATGTCAAAAATCATGGGTGAAACGGGCCCCAGTGAGGCTCGCGGATATCTCCGCTTTGTCCGGCCAATCTGGCCGTGATTTTGCCATCCAGCGTGGTGGTCATCAGGGCTTCACGCCCCTGAATCTGGGTGGCATACACCAATAAACGGCTGTTGGGGGCAAAACTGGGGCGTTCATCCGCCTGGGTTTCAGTGATGGAGACCACTTTCTCGCTCTGCAAATCCATGAGGTGCACTTTGAATTGCCCCGAGACACGCGACACGTAAGCCATCCAGCGACCGTCCGGGCTGAGACTGGGTGAGATATTGTAATTGCCACTGAAGGTGACTCGCTGCACCGGGCCACCACGGGCCGGGGTGCGGTATATCTGGGGAGAGCCGCCCCGGTCGCTGACGAAATAGATGGCCGAGCCGTCGGGTGAAAACACGGGTTCGGTGTCGATGCTGCTGGATTGGGTCAGCCTTTGGGGCTCACCCCCTGCAGCAGGTATCAGGTAAATCTGAGAGCCACCTTCACGACTGAGGGTGACGGCCAAGTTTCGGCCGTCGGGCGACCAGGCCGGGGCACTGTTTGAGCCCCTGAAATTGGCCAATACGCGCCGTTTGCCTGAGGCGATATCGTGAACATACACCACCGGTTTTCTGGTTTCAAACGACACATAGGCCAATTCGCGGCCATTGGGAGACCAGCTGGGCGAGATGATGGGCTCGGGGCTGTTCAGGGCTGGCTGGGCGTTTTCGCCGTCCGCATCCGCGATCCAAAGGCTGAATTGGGTGCCACGCTTGGTGACATAGGCCAGACGTGTAGAGAACACGCCTTTTTCACCCGTGAAACGTTCGTAAATTTGATCGGAGATGCGATGCGCTGCCAGCCGCAGGTCAGCCGCAACCACCACAAAACTGGCCCCACCCAAGTCTTGACCTTTGACCACATCCCAAAGCCGATAGCGGATGTCCCATCGTCCATCGGCCAAGCGGGTCACACTGCCCGTGGCCAAGGCATCGGCACCGCGACCACGGATGCCACTCAGATCAGGGCGTGAATTTTCGTCAAGCCCGTCCCCCATCGCCAGCCCGCGAAACAGGCCGCTGCGCTCCAAATCGGCGCGAACAATCTGGGAGATGGGCTGCGGGGATTTGGGCTCGTCTTTGAAGGCGGCCAAGGCAATGGGGATTTGCTGCATGCCCACCCCCGAGACATCCACCCTGAATTGGGCATGGGCGAGCAGTGTGGTGTTGAGGAGGGCCCCAACCATCCAAATCCGACGTTTCAAGTTCATGGACTCGTTGTTTGATAGCGTGAATGGCTGGCATTTTAGGAGCAAACCGCCATATTTATCCGTCACGCCGCAAAGGGGCAGTAAAATCTGTGCACGCATGCCCACCCTCAGCGTCATCATCGTCGCCAAAAATGAAGCGCACAACATCGTTGAATGCGTCCATTCGTGCTCATTCGCCGATGAAATACTGGTGCTGGACTCGGGCAGCAGCGATGGCACCCCCGAGCTGGCCTGTCAAGCCGGTGCCCGGGTGATCGAAACCGATTGGCCAGGGTATGGTCCACAACAGCAACGTGGCATTGCAGCGGCCCGCTCAGATTGGGTGCTGTCGCTCGATGCAGATGAGCGCATCAGTGCTGATTTGAGGCTTGAGATCAAAGCAGCCATCGAATCCCCGCTGGCCGATGGCTATCGCCTGCCCAGAATTTCCACCTTTTGCGGACAGTTCATCCACCACAGCGGTTGGCGACCCGATTACACCTTGCGGCTGGTGCAAAAACGCAAGGCCGGATTCACCGATCATTTTCTGCATGCCCACATGACCGTGGACGGTCGCAGGGCCGATTTGAAGAACCCCATTATTCATTACAGTTATCGAGACCTGCGCGACGTGCTTGACAAGCTGGACCGATATTCCAGCGGCAATGCGCGCGATATGGCGGCACGCCGACTGCCTGCCAAGGGTCTGGGGCATGCGCTATGGCATGGCCTTTGGGCCTTCTTCAGAACCTATGTGGTGAGGGCTGGCTTTTTGGATGGATCGGCAGGAATGATGCTGGCCATTTACAACGCCGAGTGCACTTACTACAAGTATCTCAAATACCGCGAATTGAGCCTGAAAGAATCGAGCGGTCAGCCCTCATGAGTGAAGCCCTGCCCTCGCCCCCGATTTGGCGCCGTCTGTTGCGAGCGTGGAAGCATTTCAAAACGCCCATGCATGCGTGGGTGGCTTCTGTGCTGGGCATGGTCGCCGTCTCGGTGACGGAACCCCTGGTGCCCGCGCTGCTCAAACCACTGCTGGACCAAGGCTTTGTGGCTGGCGGGCTCGATATCTGGTTGGTGCCGGTGTGTTTGCTGGGTATTTTTTTGGTTCGGGGGTCTGGCAATTTCATCACACAGATCGCTTTGGCCAAGGTGGCCAATACCGGCGCGATGCGTTTGCGCATCCAACTGTTCGAAAAGCTGCAACGCTCACAACCCTTGCTTTATGAGCGCGAAAGCGCGAGCTCGGTCAACAACACCCTGACGGCCGAGGTTCAACAAGGTTCCAGCCTGATGGTCATGGGCCTGATGACCCTGGGGCGGGACTCGCTGACCTTGATCGCTTTGCTCGCCTATTTGCTGTACCTGAATTGGCAAATGATCGTGGTGGTGTCGTTGTTGTTTCCTTTGCTGTTTGTGGTGGTCAGAATATCGACCCGCCGCCTGGGGCGGCTGAACAGAGAGAACATACACGCCAATGACCGATTGGCCTATGTGCTGGAAGAGAATGTGTTGGCTTATCGGGAAATTCGCCTTCAAGGTGCTCAGGCTCAACAGATTGAGCGATTTCACCGGCATGCCGAACAGGCCATGCGTCTGGGCATGAAAAGCACCGTCGCCGGCTCTCTGATCACACCATGCACGCAGTTGCTGGCGGCCCTCGCCTTGTCGGGTGTCATCAGTTTTGCCCTGATTCAGAGCAGCACACAAGGCATCAGCGTCGGCAGCTTTGCGGCGTTCATCACCGGCATGCTGATGCTGATTGCGCCCATCAAACATTTGTCTGAGGTCGCCATACCCCTGACGCGCAGCATGGCAGCGCTGGAGCGGGTCATGGACTTTCTGGAGCGATATGAGGACGAGCGTGGTGGTGAACACGCCCCCCCCCGCGTGAAGGGGGAAATCGAATTCAGAGACGTGGAGGTTCACTTCAAAGGGCGTGAATTACCCGCTCTGGATCGCCTGAGCTTTTCGATCAAGCCCGGAGAGGTGGTGGCCTTTGTGGGCGCCTCCGGATCGGGCAAAACCACACTGGTGAATTTATTGCCCAGGTGGCTGGAGCCCAGCGGTGGCGAGGTATGGATGGATGGGGTTCCGATACATCATTACCAATTGGAGGCACTGAGGCATCAAATTGCCATGGTCAGCCAGCAGGTGGTGGTGATGAACGATACTGTTTACCACAACGTGTGCCTGGGCCAAGCGCCCGACCGTCTAAGGGCTGAGGCATGTCTGGTGGCGGCCAACTTGGGAGAGTGGTTGCATCAACTCCCGTTGGGTATGGACACCGTGGTTGGACATAACGCCGCCCAATTGTCTGGCGGCCAGAGACAACGCCTGGCCATTGCCCGGGCCATGTACAAAAATGCCCCCATTTTGATTTTGGATGAGGCCACCTCGGCTTTGGATAATGAGTCGGAACGGCTCGTTCAAGAGGCCCTGGCTCGATTGAGCCAAGGTCGAACCACACTGGTCATCGCCCATCGCTTGTCGACCATAGAAACCGCCGATCGCATCATCGTGATGGAGCGGGGCCGAATTGTGGAGCAAGGCCGTCATGAAGAACTCATGGCGCAACGCGGCACCTATTGGAACTATGTGCAAATGGGTGAAAGGGGCACGGCGTGAGTGGCAGACGCCGCTGGCTGATATTGGCCCACCCCTTCAATATGGATGGCCGGGCGGCCAGCCACACCATCACCGACAAAATCCCCCATCTGTTGGCGGCCCAAATCGAGGTGGTGGTGATCAGTGGCGTGACCGGAGACCAAGACACGCGCTTTGAGCACCACCAGGTCTGGTCTGCGGGGCCTTCCGGGTTCAAATTCGAGTTGCGCCATGTGTTGCGCCAAAAACTGAAGTCCCGGCTGGCCTATCGCCTGATCATGATGACGGTGAGTTTGTGTCTGTTGCCCTTCATTTTTATGGAACGCCTCTTCAAGCCGGTCGAGAGCTCATGGAGCTGGCAATTCAGCGCCGCCAGGCTGGGACGCCAGTTGGCACGCCAAAAACCGTTTGACCTGGTCTATTCCACTGCCGGCCCGTTTGCCGCCCATCTGGCCGCACAAAGCCTGAAAAAGCAACTGAACATTCCATGGCTGGCCGAAGTTCATGACCCACTGGTGCTGCCGGGCAGCCCACCCCGCAGCCGACGTCAAAAGGCCTATGCCGATGTCGAACGCCGCATCTGCGAGGACGCAGATGTCGCCATCTGGTTCACCGATCAGGCCATGGCCAGCGCGCTGGATCGACACCCCTCTTTGGGGAGTCGGGGGCGTGTCATGTTGCCCGGGGTCGATGACCCCTTTCACGGTGCCGCCCCACCGCCCTATGTGAGGGGCGAGCAACTGGTCATAGGTCACTTTGGCTCGCTGTCGAAAAGCCGCACCCTGTTGCCCTTTGTGCATGCCTTGTCGTTGTTGCAAACGCAAGCCCCGGATGTTTATGCCGATGTTCAGATCCATATCTATGGCGGGCAACTTGACGAACCCTCACTCAAGGTCGCTGAGGAGTTGGGGGTGCTTGAGCACATCAAGCGTTGGGGTCGGATAGAGACCGACCCCGTGACCGGCTTGAGCGGTCGCGATCAGGTCTTGCAACGGATGCGTGCGTGTGATGCCTTGGCCCTGGTGCACGGGGATGACGCCATGTGCGCCGAGTACATCCCTTCGAAGTTGTACGAATACCTGTGGATGCGCCGCCCCATCGTGTCCACCGTGCATGACAACCCGCAAATGGCAGCGATTTTGCGCGAACAAGGCCATGGCGTGGCCGAGCGGCCTTTGAAACCCGGCGGCAGCGTGCAAACCGCCCCTGAATTGGCAGAACAGTTGAAACAGCTCTGGCAGCGCTGGCGCGCAGAAGGTTTGCCAGACGCCACTGATCGCACCCCTTACACCACCGCTGCCTCAACCACACAGCTGCTTGCCTGGGCGCAAGCCATCTACCGTTCATGAGCAGCCCTTTGATCAGTGTCGTTGTCTTGGCCTACAACCAGTTTGAGCAAACGACAGGGCCATGCTTGCAAAGCCTGAGCCCCTGGTTCGAAGACCACGATATTGAATTCATTGTTTATGACAATGCTTCGCCCGACGGCAGCGGCGAATTGACCGCCCAATGGTGCAAGCCACACCCTGCACTGCGCTTTGTTCAAAGCCCGACCAACCTGGGCTACGCCGGTGGGATGAATGCCGCCGCCCAACTGGCCCGGGGTGAGTGGCTGTTTTTGGTCAACAACGACACCCAGTTTCCAGAACGTACGCTGGATGC
>JBEBAJ010000097.1:0-20537 GCA_041158965.1 Pseudomonadota bacterium
CGCAGCCTGACCTCATCGTCCTCGAAACCGACAGACCTCAGCACCGCACTGCTCAATGCCGATGGCACAGCTTGGTCGCCTGACGATATCAGTGCGGTTTCCTCCAATACACTTCGGATCGTGACTCAGTATGCTGCAGACAAATCTGTTTCAGGCTACGATGTATACGCCAAAGAAGATGGTGGTGCTTTTGCCAAATACAGTTTCGACGCGAACTATAAATTGACAGAAGCAGGTCGCTTGGAGTTGAATGCGGATGACCTGGCGGCAGCCGAAAAAAGCAGTGGGCGTGACCTGAACCTCGATGGTTCATTTGGTGCTGTCGTCAGCAACCCCCCCATTGATACCAAGGGCGGGCTTTACAAAGCGAGTTTTGGTGACATTGAGACCGTTTATCTGCAGGAAAGCAAAATCCCTGCAATAGGCTCCAAAGTAGCCTCCCGTGCGGTCAGTCTGGAAAATGCACTGCGCACAGAAGATGGCGAGGATTACTGGAATCTGGATGACCCGGAAAATTTCACAGTCAAATCCGCTTACAGCGACACAGAGGGAAACTATCACCTGATTACAGTCTCCAATACAGACCCGACATCTATTCAAAAATATTCATTCACTGATAAAAAACTGACCGCGACAGCAGATCTGACCCTTGGTGATTTGTCTACCATAGAGGCCGCCCAAAAGCGTGATCTCAATGGTGATGGTGTGACAGGCGTCAAAATAACGGCCACCGCCGACAAAGTCGGCGGCTTACAAGTCGGGACTGCATCTGGACGATCCTATCTGTTACTGGGGGCTACACCCAAATCGGTGTCCGACTTGTCTTCGGCCTTGGTGACACAGGACGGCAGTATTTGGGGCACCAAAGCCGATGGCACTTTCGATGAGAGTGTGTATAACGCAGCAACCGACCAGTTGGTAATGACCGGCAATGCCGATGATGGGTACACCCTGTTTGTAAGTCGAACCTCCGACGACGGAAGTTCCGTTAAACAATACCAATTCGACGCCAATAAATCCTTGATTGAAGACGACGAAACAGGTAAAACCTTAAGTCAAATCGATCTGGCAGACGCTGAAAAGAGCAATTCTCGCGACATCAATGGTGATAAGACATTCGGTGCCAAGCTGACCGCCACGCTAGACAAACTGGGGGGCTTGTATACCGCCCAAGTCGGAAGCGATAACTTCATTATCATTTCTGAAAGCACGCCGGACAAAAAGGGGATAGCCCTGTCGGATAAGGCACTTCTTTCAGACGATGAAGTGAGTGCATGGCAGAGCACAGGGACGTTGACCGGGGTGCTGGCTCGGAAAGATGAAAGCGACAATGTGACCGGGTACTGGGTCTATGAAAATCAGGGCGCAGATGGTTTCAAGAGACATCTCTTTAATGCTGACCGCATATGGCAAGAGTCTGAATCGATCACTGCCGTTCAAATGGCCCAAGATGAAAAAACTGCTGGCAGAGACCTGAGCGCCGATAAAACTGTTGGAGTAAAAATCAGTCCGCCGATTGACCGCGCCGGTGGTTTGTATTCCGCCAACATTCTGGGGCAAGACTATTTGCTGGTGGGGCAAAACCTTAAAACGGGAACTAACGCGCAAACGGCGGTTGACTTAAGCCAGGCCTTGCTAGATGCCGACGGCAATGCCTGGAAAGCCGCAGATGGTTACACCATTGCCGGCGGATACCTGGATGCCGATACCAATAACTATTCGGTTTTTGCCTACAAAAAGGACGACAATGGAATTGTCACTAGCGTACAACGCACCGTGTGGAACGCTAAGTTTGAAGTTCAAGACACCACCGAAGCAGATCCGGTCGAATTGGTATCTTTGGAGGCAACTCAGAAGAGAGATTTTTCGGGTGATGGCAATGTCGGGTTTCGGGTTTTGTCGACCAAATCCAATGACGGTTATCTGGGGGTGACAGAAGCACGCGTATCTAACGATACCTCGTTTTGGCTCGTCGGTGACAACACCAAACAGGGCACTAAAACCAATCCCTTGAGTCTTAAAAACGCCCTGCTCAATGAAGACGGCAGTGGCCCCTGGTATCTTGACAACAATTATTTCATCAAAGGTGTTGACGATACAGGCAATGACCGTCAGGTCTATACGACAAATGCCGATGACACTCAAGTCTTGCGCTTCACATTCGACAAAACCAATGGACGCGTCAAAGGTGGCGGCGAACCTGTCGAAGTCACTGGCATCGAATTGGCCAAGCGCGAGCTTGAACTCAAGCGCGACTTGAACGGCGATGGTCTGAAGGGGGCCAGTTTTGTCGAACCACTGACTGGCAAAGGCCTGTTCAAGGTCTCGATGCTGGGCCAGTCATATCTGGTAGCCGGCGCATCGCCCACGGCCGGAAAATCAATCGATCTGACGAAAGCCTTGCTCGATGCCGATGGCAACGCATGGACGCCACCCGAGGGTGTGACTTTGCGCGGCACTTATACCAACAGCGACGGGAAGACCGAAATTTACGGCACACAAGATGAGGATGGTGCATCTGTGCGCTACACCTTTAACCAAAGCGAAGGCGCAAGCACCCTAACGCTGTCTCAAGACCCGGAGAGTCTGACAGGCATCACTGTCGCTTTGCGAGAAGCACTTGCCGGTAAAGATCTGAATGGCGACAGCAGCATAGGCTTTAAAGTCAAACAGCCCATTGCCAACCAAGCCAACGGGTGGGCAGTTGGCAACGCTGGTATAGGCGAATCCTCTGAGGATCAGATTTATATCATTGGTCGCAACTTGGCGCAGATGGGCACCAAAGCCAGCAATGTGGCCAACAATGCGGCTTTAGTGGAATCCATCAGCGATGCGGGTGTGCCTACCTACTGGAAGCCCGATGAGGGATATACCATCAAATCCATTGTTCAAACTTCCGACTCCAGCGGTGCCACCACCGGGGTTTCCATCTATGCTCAGCAAGATGAGGCCGGCGAAGATCATGCCGATGATTACCTCAAATATGATTTCACTTTACAAAACGGAAATTGGACTCTGAACAAGGTAGAAAACGAAAAGGCCACTAAACTCGACCAGAGGGCATTGGTGCAGGCGGAAGCCTCACTGAAACGAGACCTCAATGCCGACTCGGGTGTTGGATTCAAACTCAGCACAGACGCTCCTACAGCGGTCAAAGATGCTTTGAGCAGTCTGTTCAAAGCCACCATTGACGGGCAAAATTTTCTTTTGCTGGGTAACAATTTGTCCACAGGCACCACTTTGCGCCCCCTGGGCTTGAACGGCTTGTTGCTGGACTCTGGTGACGCGCCAAAAGCATGGACACCTGGCGGGGACCTCACCATCAGCGAATTTGGCAAGGCCAAGGCAGGAGAGGGGGTCCCTGAAGCAGCCGCCTATTACGCCAATCTCAGCGATGAAAGCACGGTGTACTTCAAGGCGGGTGAGAACAGCACTTGGGTCAAAATCGATGGCAGCAGTTAATGAAGCTCTGATTGTCGAGGATGACTGGCTCAGATCGGCACGCATCATCGCTGCGACCTCCCGCCAGAAATGAATCGGATGCGATGGTGTTTATGCCATAGTCCGATGATATGAAAACGATTCTTCTGTGGGCATCTGCCCTGTCACTCATTTTGCATATGGGGCATGCCCAAGCCCAAAGCGCTCAGTGCGGCTTCATCAAAGACCCTAACCTGCAAGCCCAATGTCGCGCCAACACCGGCAGCGGTGGTGGGCAGTGTGGCTTCATCCGCGATCACGACATGCAGGCATTTTGTCGTGCCACCACAGGGGGAGGCAGTGGGCAATGCGGTTTCATCAGGGACAATGATCAGCAAGCCATGTGCCGTGCAATGACGGGCAGCGGAAATGGCCAATGCGGTTTTATCCGCAACCACGATCTGCAAGCCTTCTGCCGAGCCACCACAGGCGGCGGCAGTGGGCAATGCGGCTTTATCCGCGACAACGATTTGCAGGCCATGTGCCGTGCATCCAACGGCGGTGGCAATGGTCAGTGCGGATTCATTCGCGATCACGACATGCAAGCCCTATGCCGAGCACGCAATGGATGAGCAAGGCATGGATCACCCGTTGCACCCTGATCAGGTTTTAATGGTGTGCTTGGCTGCGACTCACTTCAAAACTGCGCCTGGCCGATAACGTCGAACCGCATCGTGGTGCGTCGAATCTTCCCCCATATAAATGCCGCGCTCCCATTGGCGTTTGAGTGGATCGTGCACCCTCAGCTCCATCGCACCGATGCCCTCAATTTCAATTTTCACCTGCTCACCGTCTTGCAAAAACCCCAAGCCCTCGTGGTTGGTTCCGCAGGCGATGACATTTCCGCTGTGCAATGTCATGATTTGCGAGGCAAATTCAATGATCTCCGGCACGGTGTACTCCATGTCGTCGGTGTTGTAGTTGTGTCGCAGTTGCCCATCGTTCCAGAAACGGACATGCAGCTGGTTTGGGTTGGCGATTTCGTCGGCCGTCACGATGCATGGGCCGATTGGCGCAAAAGTGTCAAACGATTTTCCCAACCAGCTCATCAAGCGGTTAGACGGCCAGGTGGTCCGCCCCTGACCGCGCGCCGTCACATCCATGAAAGCGGTATACCCAAACACCGCCTCGCGCCAGCCCGACTGTGGCACACGTTTGGCAGGGCCGCGCAAGACCAAACCCAATTCCGCCTCATGCATGAAACACCATGGCTCAGTGAATTCGGGCAATTCAATGGTGTCCCCGGGGCCAATCACGGCATCGGGGTTTTTCAGGAACAGGTTCAAGTCGCGCCGCTCGCGCTGCTCGTGCTCCCAGTAATTGGCAATGCAGCACAAGATCTTGCCCGGTCTGGGCAAGGGCGGGCCCAATCGATATTGGCCATGGGGAATTGGATCCATTCGGGCCACATGGCTGACCAATGATTCGCGCAAAGAGTCGTAATCATCGATCAGGCACTCCATGGTGTGCTGCGGGTTATGGCCCTGCCTGACGCATCCGGTCAGTGGGACCACACCTTCGGCGACCCAGGCGCCTGGTTGAAGTTGGCGCTGTGCATCCGTTGAAAAAAGGACCAGTTTCATCGGTATTTTCTCGAAAATTTTCAGACATATATAAACACGAATTGTCCGCCTCTGCAATCGAAGTGGTGACTTCGATGACTTGGTTAATTACAATCATCTCCCATGTGGATTGCCATTGTTTCTGGTGTGCTGATCGGTGCCATCATGGGCCTGATGGGTGCCGGTGGTGGCATTCTGGCTGTGCCGGTGTTGATCGCCGGGCTGGGTTGGTCCATGCAACAAGCGGCCCCCGTGGCATTGGTGGCAGTCACGGCCGGGGCCGTCGTGGGCACCGTCGACGGCTTTCGCCATCGGTTGGTTAGGTACAAAGCCGCCATGCTCATGGCCGCATGCGGCATCCCCATGACACATTTTGGGCAGGTTTGGGCCAAACAGTTGCCACAGCACTGGTTGATGGGTGGTTTCGCCTTTTTGATGTTGTTGGTGGCGCGGCGCTTTTACGGGCAAGCTCGACAAGATCAAGCGTCCTCCGATGATGTGCTCTATTTGGCTTTCATCAATGAGGTAACTGGCAAATTCATCTGGAATCCGGTCTCTGCCTTGGTCTTGGCTTGCATCGGCCTTTTTACCGGTTTGATGACTGGGCTGCTGGGTGTCGGGGGGGGGTTCTTGATCGTGCCGCTGATGCGCCGCTTCACCAATCTGGCAATGCCGGGAATAGTCGCCACCTCTCTGTTCTTGATCACCATGGTCAGCGGTGGTGGCGTCATCAACGCCCTTTGGTCCGGGGCCGAATTGCCATGGGTCGAAACTTCGGGCTTCGTCGCGGCCATGGTCAGCGGCATGTTGGTGGGCAGATTCCTGTCCAGAAAACTCAAACCCCAACAGGTGCAACTGGGTTTTGCCGCCTTGTTGGTGGCCTTGTCCGTCTATTTGTGGCTGAAAGTTTGGCTGATGATCAACCCCTAGTGAAAAAAGTGGGCGCAAGCCCGTCTCAGTGTTGGGACAAACGCACCGGATATTGCATACCCGTCATAGGGTTAACTTTATGCACCCACTAAGACACTTGGTTCTAAAGTGTCAAACTCTACATCATGTCCCGGTCGAGCCTTGAGGGCTCAGACGCTGGATCGAACCGGTCACGCCATCGCCAATTGAGTCATGAAGCCCGCAGTGATCATGACCCCAACGAAGCGATGCGGGCATCGTCTTGGGCGAGTGTTGTAAAGATCCGCATGGCTTTTAAAAGTTTTACAATGAAATTTCATCATGAATGCCCCAATGACATGATCAAAACCTCGATCAACCTGAACGGCAGGACAGCGTTGATGAGTCCACCTCTGCATGACTTGATGATTCTTTTTTATCCACTGCGCCTCATCCACTGGTTCAACCACCACGCACATTCAAGGGTGACACATGCCTGAAATCGATTTTTTCTGGGAAGACTTTTTGGTGGGTGATGTACAAGTCTTTGGTGAGCACACCATGACACAAGAAGAAATTCTGAAGTTTGCCCACCAGTTCGACCCGCAACGCTTTCATACCGATCCGCAATGGGCCGAGCAAAGCATTTACCAAGGTCTCATCGCCAGTGGTTGGCACACCTGTGGCGTGATCTTCAAATTGGTTTGTGATCATTTTCTCTTGCGCACCTCCAGCCAGGGCTCACCAGGCCTGGATCAACTGCGCTGGATCAAACCTGTCCGGCCAGGCGATGTGTTGCGGGCGCGTTGCCAAGTATTGGATAAACGACCCATGAACAGCAAACCACACTTGGGCTTGGTGCGCTTGGTCTGGGAAGGCATCAACCAACGCGACGAGGTGGTGGTCCATATGGATGGCTGGAGCATATACGGGCGTCGACCGGCTGCCCAAGCCTGACCTGCCTCATGCCCACGCTTGCCCCGAAATGGACCAATCCCACTGGCGGATGGTGGTGGCATGCCAGGGCCTGGCGCAGCCAAAACGCCTGGCACCCTGTGATGCAGGCCATGCATGACGAATGGGTACAACAAAGCCCCAGCGCTGACCGACTGGTCTTGATCGGACCGAGTGCAGGCTGGATGCTCAGTCGGGAATGGCTGGGCCGGTTCAAAAGGGTGGAAACCTGGGACATCGACCCTTGGGCAGGCCGTCTGTTTGATTGGCGTCATGGCCGGGCGCTGCGCCATGCCGGGGTCAAGGTGCACCACTTTGTCGGTGACGCCTGGGAACACGAGTCTGAATGGTTGCGCCGTGATCAAGAAAGCCTGTACTGGTTTGACAATGTGCTGGGCCAACTGCGGTTCATGCAGGCCCCGGAACTGGTTCGGCAACGCATTGAACGGGTCAAAACCCGTTTGAGCCATGTCGCATGGGGCAGTGTCCATGACCGCTACTCGGGCCCGCTGCGTGGGCTGGACACCGTCCCGTCCGCCTGGCGATCCTCTTGCGGCGTCGACCTCCTCGCCCCCCAGGCACAAGATTGGTTACAGGCTTGGGGCGCCGAGGGTTCTTGGCTAGACCACCTGACCGAGAATGTGTTTAGGCCACAAACCCCGGTATTGAATCTGGCCTGGCCGTTTAAACCAGTCTTCGGACATTGGTTGGAGATGGGATGGCAGTTACCATAGACCCATGGATACCGAATACCTCCGAACCTATGCCCAATCGGCCGATGAAAACACACTGGCCTCAGGACTCCCGCTGACCAACGAACAAAAACGACTGATTGCCATGGTCGATGAGGTGGGGCCCACTTGGGCACAAAGGGCTTTTAAACACGACCGGGAAGCCATATTCCCCACTGAGAACTGGAACGACCTGCAGAAAATGGGCTTTCTGGGCTTGTGCGTGCCCACTCGCTATGGCGGCTTGGGCGCCGACTATCGCACTTATATGTTGGTGGCTTCACGCATAGGCTATTACTGCGGCTCCACGGCCAATACCTTCAATATGCACAACGCCAACGCCCTGTGGACAGCCGACATGGTGGACCAGTTGGATCTCAGCGATGCCCAACGCGCAGACCACGAACGCAACCGGCGTCATCATTACGGCCAAATGCTGGGTGGCGCCATTTACGCCCAACCGTTTTCTGAAGGCAGCTCAGCGGCAGCAGGCAAATCACCCTTTGGCACAACAGCCCGCCAGGTCGAAGGGGGATGGGTGCTCAATGGTCGCAAAATTTTCGCCTCCCTTTCAGGTTCAGCGCAGTGCTATGGGGTCTTGTGCACCGAGGACCTGCCCAATGCCAGCAAGCGCCACACATTGTTTGTGGCCGTACCTGCGACAGCTCAGGGGGTGAGCATCGAAGGCGATTGGGACCCATTGGGCATGCGCGCCACGGTCTCAAAAACACTGATCCTGAAAGATGTTTTCGTGGACCACCTGGCCCCCATGATGCCGCCGGGCATCTACGCACAGGCAGCCAGTGGGTATCGCACAAGCCGCCTTTGATTTCGCGGTGGCTTACCTGCGAGCCGATGTGCCTGGCGTGGGCGTGAAACGGCGCATGTACCCCACCAAGCAAATGGCCATCGCCCAGATGTATATCAAGCTGCAACAAGCCTGGTCGCTGTTTCACCGCACCACCTCCGAATACCGCTGCGACCCCAGCCGCAGCGAGCGCATGCGTGCGTTGGCCTGCCAATACACCGTGATGGAAACCAGCGCTGAAATCTGCGCCGAGGCCGTGAAAGTTTGCGGTGGCCAAGCCATGCTGAAGTCTTTTCCGCTGGAGCGATTCTTTCGCGACAGCCGTTGCGGCGCCTTGATGCTGCCTTGGACGGCAGAAATCTGTCTTGACCGATTGGGCCAGGGTCTGCTCTATCAAGCAGGCGAAAGCGATTGACCTGCCAGCCAACAAGGTACTGAAAGGCCATTGATTTGTCGCCATCGCGGCAGATCCCGATGAGGGGTTGGCGTTAACCTTGATGACAAGTCAAACTCCGGGGTGTAATTTCCAACTTTGACCCCATTCAGCCAGGGAGTTTTGATCGCCATGAAAAGACGCACCGTTTTAACCGCCGCCACGGCCAGCACTCTGGCTGGTTTCGCATGGGCCCAAACTTTTCCCGCCCGCCCCATCAAATACATTTGTCCATGGCCCGCTGGTGGCTCCACGGATGTGGTCATGCGCAGCCTGGCAGAAAGCGCCAGCAAACATCTGGGGCAAACCGTGGTGGTCGAAAACAGGCCCGGTGCAGGGGGCATGCTGGGCGCAGTAGAGATGCTCAACGCACGCCCCGACGGCCACACCCTTTGCCAGATCCCACAAGGGGCGTTTCGCATTCCCCACATGCAAAAGGTGGCCTTTGACACCCTGCGCGATTTCACCTGGATCGCCTGCCTCACGGGCTACACGTTTGGCTTGGTGGTGCAAGCGGAATCACCCATCAAGTCAATCAAAGACTTTGTCGACTATGCCAAAGCCAATCCGGGCAAACTCAGCTACGGCTCCACCGGCACAGGCACCAGCCCGCATCTGGCCGTGGAAGAATTCGCCCAGAAGGCGGGCATCACCCTCAATCACATTCCATTCAAGGGCAATGCCGAAAACATGCAGGCCCTGATGGGCGGCCATGTCATGGCGGCCAGCGACGCCACAGGTTGGGGCCCACACGTCGACGCGGGGCGACTCAGGTTGTTGGCCACCTATGGCAGCAAACGCACCAAACGCTGGTCGCAAGTGCCTACATTGAATGAACTGGGGTACGAAACCGTCTCCGATTCTCCATTTGGCGTCTGCGGCCCCAAAAACATGGACCCAGCCGTCGTGCGCGTCATTCACGATGGGTTTCGCAAAACCCTGGATGACCCGGCGGTCATGGCCACCTTCGACAAATACGACCAAACTGTCATTTACAAAAACACCGAAGATTACACCCGCTTTGCCCGCGAGAGCTTCATGGCTGAGAAAGCCTTGATCGAAAAACTTGGAATGGCCAGAAAGGATTGATGCATGATCCCGTCCAGACACATCAGCACCGAGGAAATGGCGCGACGCGTTTCCCGTTTTCAACAACTTCGCCCCCTGCCTGTACAAGCTTCCGACCGGGCCCCGCAGGCCGCGCGCGACGTCGTCTACGCCCGAGAGCTGCTGTCGGTCATCGGGTTGGAGGGCACTGCCAAGTCACCCATCAATACGGCTGCGCCCATCACAGGAGCGGCTGGGATGACCATGACCTTGGCCAGATGCCCGGCCGGGCAAGGGCCAGGCTTGCACAACCACAAAGACACCTTCGAGACCTTCACGGTGCTTGAAGGCCGCTTTGAAGTGTGCTGGAACGACCAGGGGCAAGATCGTCTAGAGCTAGAGCGCTTTGACACCATCTCGATCCCGCCTGGGGTCTATCGCTCATTTCGCAATATCGGTGATACCGAAGGATTGCTGCAAGTCATCATCACCGGTGGCGTTCATGACATGAACGACATCGCGTTCAGTGCTCAGGCGGCGCGTCAAATCGATGCCGTCTCCCCCCAGGCTCGGGCCGTCTTTGAAGACCTGGGGTTCCGCTTCGCCTCATCCACTGAAGCCGGCTGACCCTCCCCTCTTTACTCAGGAGTTCTCCATGTACCTCTCACGTCGCTTCCTGGCGGTGTTATTGGCAGCGCTGACCGTGTCTTTGGGTGCCCAAGCCCAGAATTTCCCCACCAAACCCGTGCGCATCGTCATCCCGTTTGCCCCCGGCGGCAGCACCGACGCCAACGCCCGCATCATCCAAGACAAACTCAGTACCCTGTGGGGCCAACCGGTCATCATCGACGCCAAACCCGGGGCCAACACCCTGATCGGCACCGATTTGGTCGCCAAGTCGCCCGGCGACGGCCACACCCTGCTGTTGACCTCGACCGCCATGGTGGTCAATCCAAGCATGTATGCCAAATTACCGTATGACACGCTCAACGATCTGGTGCCCATCACCATCGTGTCGGTTTCTCCTTTCGCCTTGGTGACCCCGGTCGACTCGCCCCACAAGTCCATCAAGGATGTGCTCTCTGTGCTTCGCGCCAACCCGACGGCTCTGAGTTTTGGCGTCTCCGATTCCAGCGCCATGCTCTCTGGGCACTTGTTCAATATGCTGGCCAAAAGTGAAATGCAACCCATCAGCTACAAAGGGGCGGGCCCTTTGATGATTGATCTTGCGGGCGGACATGTGCCTTTGGGCATTGCGGCCGTCAGCTCGGTTCAGGGCCAAGTCAAGGGAGGCAGGGTCCGCATACTGGGCGTGGGCTCGGTGCAGCCCAGCTCTCTGTTCCCGCAGGCCCCACCCATAGCCAGCGAACTGCCCGGCTATGAAGCCATTTCCTGGTTCGGCCTGTTGGCGCCCAAGGGCACCCCCGTAGAAGTGGTGCAAAAGATTCATCGCGATGTCAGCCAGGTGCTGAAAGACCCAGAGGTACAACAAAAAATACAAGGCCTTGGAGCCGACCCCGGGGGTATGCCACCCGCCGAGTTCCAGGCCCGGATTCGACGTGAGATCGAGCTTTGGGGCCGTGTGGCCAAAGCCGCCAAAATTCAACCGGAGTGAACCCATGACCGACATGTATTCCAGTGAAACCCGCGATGGCATGCGCATCGACTGGGACGTGGCCATCACCATGGACGATGGCAACGTGCTGCGTGCAGATGTCTTTCGGCCAATGGCCGAAGGACGCTACCCGGTCATCATGACCTATGGCCCCTACGGAAAATGGGTGGCTTTCCAGGAAGGTTATCAGACGGCTTGGGAGATCATGTGTCGAGAAAACCCGGACGCTGTGTCGGGCACCAGTAACCGATATGCGAACTGGGAGGTGGTAGACCCCGAGAAGTGGGTGCCCCATGGCTATGTGTGCATCCGGGTCGATTCGCGCGGGGCGGGCCGCTCTCCGGGATATCTGTGCCACAACAATGACCGTGAGCAAAAAGATTATCACGACTGCATCGAATGGGCTGCTGTTCAACCTTGGTCCAACGGCAAAGTCGGACTCAACGGCATTTCTTATTACGGCGCCAACCAATGGCGGGCCGCCGCCACCCAGCCCCCTCACCTTGCGGCCATCTGCGTATGGGAAGGCTGGCACGATAACTACCGCGATGGCAACCGCCATGGCGGCATTCTTTGCTCGTTTCGTAAAAACTGGCAGGACATGCAGGTCAAGACCGTACAACACGGTGTGGGCGAGCGTGGGCGCAAACACCCCATCACGGGAGAATGGGCGTGTGGCCCCGAGACGCTCAGCCCCGAAGCGCTGGCAGCCAATCGGGAAGACATGGCCCGTGAGTTGCTCGCGCGCGAGATGGACAGCCCCTATTACCGCGAACGTTCGGCCAACCTGAGTCGTGTCAAAGTGCCTTTGCTGTCCACCGCCAACTGGGGGGGCCAGGGCCTGCATCTGCGCGGAAATATGGAAGGCTTTGTCGGCGCCGCCTCTGCTCAAAAGTGGCTTGAGGCCCACGGTGGGTCGCACTGGGCACCGTTCTACACCGACTACGGTGTGAACATGCAGCGCAAGTTCTTTGACCACTTTCTCAAAGGAGAAGACAACGGCTGGGACCGCGAACCTAAAGTCCGCCTGCAAGTGCGGCATCCGGGAGAAAAATTTGTCGAACGGCACGAAAACGAATGGCCACTGGCTCGTACCCGTTGGACCGATTTTCATTTGCACCCCGACACAATGGCCTTGTCCACCAGCCCTTATGCGGGTTCTGCCCAAACCCTCAGCTATGACCCCATGGGTGATGGACTGACCTTCATGTCGGCACCCATGACCCAAGCCACAGAAATCACAGGGCCTTCGGCCCTGAAAATTCACCTGTCATCGGCCACTGTCGACGCCGATGTGTTCGCTGTATTGCGGGTGTTTGACCCACAGGGTACCGAAGTGGTGTTTCAGGGCGCGCTCGACCCACACAACCCCATCAGCCTGGGTTGGCTGCGGGCCTCGCACCGAAAACTCGACCCGCAAAAATCATTGCCTTACAGGCCCTACCATACCCACGATGAAAAGCAGCCGCTGACCCCTCATGAAGTCGTGGAGCTGGATGTGGAAATCTGGCCCACTTGCATCGTGGTGCCCGTGGGTTACAGGGTTGCGATCTCATTGCGGGGCCGCGATTACGAATGGGACGGCCCGGCGGCCACTTTGTCGAACATGAAAAACCCCATGAAGGGCTGCGGCCCCTTTGTGCACGACGACGAGCAAGACCGCCCGCCAGCCATATTCGGGGGCCAAGTGAGCCTACATTTTGGCCCAGGCCAAATCAGCCGACTGCTGCTGCCGGTGATCCCTGAGCGCTGAACCTGAGCGCTGAACCTGAGCGAGGGCAAGCCAGAGAGTCAGGTCTTGGCTTTTTGGCGACACCCTCTGCACAAACCATAGAGCACCATATTGTGCTCCAGCAGCTCGAATCCGTGCTGTTGGGCCACAGCGCGTTGTTGCGCCTCTATGCTGGGGTTCAAAAACTCAACCACCTTGCCACAATCCACGCACAATAAGTGGTCATGGTGCTCACCGGCTTCCAGCTCAAACCAGGCCCGGTCGCCGTCAAAATGAGATTTGCGCAGCAAGCCGGCATCCGCAAACTGAACCAGAATGCGATAAACAGTGGCAATGCCGATGTCGTTGCCTTGCTCAATGAGTCGGTTATAGACTTCCTCAGCCGAGAAATGCTGTCCAGGCAGTTTTTCGAACATCTCCAGCACTTTCAGGCGCGGTAAAGTCACCTTCAGTCCGTTGCTCTTGAGTGTTTCTGCTTGGCTGTTCATCCATCACCTCTGCCCTGATCGTTCATCTAGAGACCAGCAAACCCCGGGTCTCGATGAAATTCACGACCTCGTGCAGACCTTGCTGGGTCTTGAGGTTGGTCATCACCCAAGGCCGTCGCTGGGCATCGGGGCGCATGCGCGCCGTGTCTGTGCGCATGATATCCAAATCGTGATGCCAGGCCCACCTTTGCGCGGGATTTTTTCTCCGGCTGCGACATCGATCACATAAATGGTCAGGTCAGACAACTCAGGGCTGAATGTCGCTGCCAGGTTGTCCCCGCCACTCTCGACAAACACAATATCGGCATCGGGAAACTTTTCCAACATACGGTCGATGGCCTCCAAATTGATCGACGCATCCTCGCGTATGGCCGTGTGCGGGCACCCGCCTGTTTCAACGCCCATGATGCGCTCGGCGGGCAAGGCCCCGCTGACCGTCAACAAGCGCTGATCTTCCTTGGTGTAGATGTCGTTGGTGATGGCAATCAAATCCCAACGCTGGCGCATCTGCTTGCACAGCATCTCCAGCAGTGTGGTTTTGCCAGAACCCACTGGGCCACCAATGCCCACCCTCAGGGGAGGCATTTTTTTCTGTCTGCCTGCGATTTGATGCAAAGAGTTCATGATCTGAATAGTCTTGAGTATTGGGTTTCGTGACGGGAAGAAAGAATCGCCCACATGGGGCTGAAGCATTGCCGATCTGTGTCAGACATACGAAGCGCAATGAGAACCGCTTCCGGAATGCCATCCACCAAAGCCGACAACACCCGTTGACCGGCATGTTGACCCAATGGAATCGACTTGACAGCGGCTTGCACCATGTTCTCGGCCCAACCGAAGGCCAATGCCTGCAAGGCCTGCTCAACGGGCACATTGATCCGTGACAAAGCCAGCGCCTGAGCCAAGGCGTAGTGGGGCGGCAAACTGGCCAGCAATTCGAGTTGAGACGCCTCTATCTGGCCCAGATTGCGCAGCCAATCCTGCATCGAACGCCCCATTTGCTCGCTTTGCAGCCTGATTTCGGCGCTTTCGCGTGTGGCGTCCAGCCAATGGGCCAATGCATGCAGCCGGCTGACATCGCCAATACGCCAAGCCTCGATGGCCTGCGCCACCACGGCCCAATCGCCACGTGCCTGGGTCAAACGCATCTGTCCCAACAACCACGCCTCAGAACTTTTCTCGTCATACACACGCCCGTGTTCGATGGCCGATTCCAGCCCCTCAGAGTATGAAAAACCGCCCACAGGCAATGCGGGGGAAGCCAGCCAGATCAGCGAAATCCAAGAAGACGCTTCAATGCCCATGGTCGTGGCCATGTTCATGCCCATGGTCGTGTCCGCAATGGGGGCCGTGCCCATCGCCAGGGGCGTGGTGATGGTTGTGTGCTTGGGTTTGTCCATGCCCATGGGAATGACCCAGCAATGCGCTGTCACCATATGCACCGCCCTCCGGCTCGAACGCCACCAGCACGGGTATCACGGCCATGCCCATGGCTTGCAAAAGATCGGCCAAGACATGGTCCGGCTCCATCAGCAAGTGATCAGCCTGCATTTGGATGGGAATGTGTCGGTTGCCCAAATGGTAGGCGGCCCGCATCAAATCAAGCGCTGAGCCACTGATGGCCGAAATACGCAACAAAGGCTGAGAGGCAGAAACGACCCTGATCAATGAACCGTCTTCGGCCAGCAAGATGTCTTCCCCTCGAACCACGGTGCCACGGGGCAAAAACACCCCCACTTCACGGCCCTGACTATCGAGCGCATGAAAGCGGCTTTTTTGTCGGGTGTCCCAGTCCAGGGTGACGGTGGCGGCGCGTGATACCAAAGCCCGGGCCAGGCCTTTGGCATGCGGCACGCGTTTGGAGCAAATCAGCATCAGAACAAAAAATAGCGTTGGGTCATGGGCAAACTCACCGCTGGCTCGCAAGTCAGCAATAAGCCATCGGCTCGCACCGCATAGGTTTGGGCATCCACCTCCATGCGAGGCGCATAGTCATTGTGAACCATGTCTTTCTTACCCACCCCTCGGATGTTTTTCACCACCGCCTGGGTTTTTTGCAGCCCCAGATGTTCAGCCACCCCCGATTGCTTGGCCGCTTGCGATAAAAAGGTCAGTGATCCACGCGCCAAAGCCCCGCCGAAAGCGCCAAACATGGGTCGGTAATGAACCGGTTGGGGTGTGGGGATGGATGCGTTCGGATCACCCATCGCGGCCAAGGCGATGCTGCCACCTTTCAGAATCAACGATGGCTTGATGCCAAAGAAAGCGGGTCGCCAAACCACCAAGTCGGCCCACTTCCCTGGTTCAATGCTGCCCACCTCATGGCTGATGCCGTGCGCAATGGCCGGATTGATGGTGTATTTGGCGATGTATCTCTTGACCCGGGCGTTATCGTGGCGATCGCTGTCACCAGGCAAAGGGCCCCGCTGCGCCTTCATTTTGTGGGCGGTTTGCCAGGTTCTCAATATCACTTCGCCCACCCGTCCCATGGCCTGACTGTCGCTGCTCATCATGCTGATCGCACCAAGGTCATGCAAGATGTCTTCAGCGGCAATCGTCTCGCGCCTGATCCGGCTCTCGGCAAAAGCCAGATCTTCTGCAATAGACGGATCGAGGTGATGGCAAACCATCAGCATGTCCACATGCTCATCCAATGTGTTGACGGTATAGGGCCGGGTCGGGTTGGTGGAGGACGGCAGCACGTTGGCCTCTCCGACCACTTTCAGTATGTCTGGGGCATGGCCCCCGCCTGCGCCTTCGGTGTGGAAAGTGTGGATGGTCCTGCCTTTGAATGCCGCCACGGTGTTTTCCACAAAGCCCGATTCATTGAGCGTGTCGGTATGAATGGCCACCTGAGTGTCGGTTTCTTCCGCCACATTCAGGCAATTGTCGATGGCCGCAGGTGTCGTCCCCCAATCTTCGTGCAATTTCAGACCAATGGCTCCTGCCTCAATCTGTTCCCGCAAACCGCCTGGCAGCGAGGCATTGCCTTTGCCCAGAAAACCCAGGTTCATGGCAAACCCGTCAGCCGCCTGCAACATCCGGCCTATGTGCCAAGGCCCTGGGGTGCAAGTGGTGGCAAAGGTTCCGGTCGCGGGCCCGGTGCCACCGCCCAGCATGGTGGTGATGCCGCTGGAAAGCGCCTCATCGATTTGCTGCGGGGCAATGAAATGGATGTGGGTGTCTATGCCCCCCGCGGTCACGATCAGGCCTTCACAACTGATGATTTCCGTGCCCGGGCCAATCACGATATCCACACCGGGCTGGGTGTCTGGGTTGCCGGCCTTGCCGATGGCCACGATGCGGGCCTCTTTCAAGCCGATGTCTGCCTTGATCACCCCGCCATGATCGATGATCAGGGCGTTGGTCAGCACGGTGTCCACTGCGCCCTCTGTGCGCGTGCGCTGCGACTGGGCCATGCCATCGCGGATGGTTTTACCGCCACCGAATTTGACCTCTTCCCCATAACTGCCCGACCACAGGGTCAAATCACGCTCGACCTCGACCACCAGATTGGTATCGGCCAGTCTGACCCGGTCTCCCACGGTGGGGCCGAACATCTCGGCGTAGGCACGGCGGTCGATTCGGCTCATAAATCCCCCTGCACACGGCCCTGAAAACCAAATACCCGCCGCAACCCGGCGTAATCAACCAACTCGACGCTCCTTTGTTGGCCAGGCTCAAACCGAACGGCTGTGCCAGACGCAATATTCAGACGCATGCCTCGGGCCGCTTCGCGGTCAAAATCGAGCGCATCGTTGGTTTCTGCGAAGTGGTAATGCGAGCCCACCTGAATCGGTCGGTCACCCCGGTTGCATACCACCAGCTTGATGGTGCGCCGCCCCACATTGAGAAGATGCTCGCCCTCTTCAATCAAAAACTCGCCAGGAATCATGTGAGTCTCCTGCTGGTCATCAGCGGCCACGCCCATGCCACCAGATCATGGCGGCGATCACTGCCAATGCCAATACAAAGCCAAGCACATCGCTGCTGTGCCAATGCGACGCGCCTGGCATACCGTGACCTTCGTGTGCGTGGGCCAGTCCATAAGCCCAGCCCGGCACCCATATCCAATGTTTTTTCATGGCTCACCTCTTTCGTCATTCAATGGGTTGATGCACCGTGACGAGCTTGGTGCCGTCAGGAAAAGTCGCTTCGACCTGTATGTCTGCAATCATCTCGGGTACGCCGTCCATCACATCGACACGTCGTAACACGGTGCGGCCTTCGCTCATCAGTTGTGCCACGGTTTTGCCATCGCGCGCGCCCTCCATGATGGCGGCACTGATCATCGCGACCGCCTCAGGGTGATTCAGCTTCAGTCCTCTGGCCTTGCGCCGCTCAGCCAGCAAAGCCGCCGTGAATATGAGCAATTTGTCTTTTTCTCGGGGTGTCAGATCCATGTTATCTCCGCCGCAAAGTTCATGCCGCGCCAGGAATCAAGCGTACCCCACATTCTCCATGCAATTCATCCCAGTGAGGTGCTTAAGCCTGAGCAAGCCACTTGGAGATGCATGATTTTGGTACGAATCGATGGGTGTGTGCGCCTTTTTGGTGCGCCTCTTGGCATCAGACATCAACAATCACTTGGTACAAGACTTGCAATCACTGTTGGGACCCTGATTGGGTATTTCTACTCTTAACCCCCTGATCACTGGAGCCTCATCATGCAACAACGTCGCACCACCCTGAAAAAACTGGCGCTCGCAGCCGCCCTGACCACAGGATCTCTGTCGCTTTTATCCCCTGTTCAAGCCGCAGACACGATCAAAGTCGGCGTCTTGCATTCGCTCTCCGGCACCATGGCCATCTCGGAGACCGTGCTCAAAGACACGGTGCTCATGGCTGTGGAGGAAATCAACGCCAAAGGCGGAGTCCTGGGCAAAAAGCTCGAGCCAGTGGTGGTCGATCCGGCCTCCAACTGGCCCTTGTTTGCTGAAAAAGCCAAACAACTCATCAGCCAGGACAAAGTGGCCGTGGTGTTTGGCTGCTGGACTTCCGTGAGCCGCAAATCGGTTTTGCCCGTTTTTGAGGAACTCAACGGCTTGCTCTTTTACCCGGTGCAGTACGAAGGCGAGGAATTGTCCAAAAACGTCTTTTACACCGGCGCAGCCCCGAACCAGCAAGCCATTCCGGCGGTCGACTATCTGATGAGCAAGGACGGCGGCGGCGCCAAGCGCTGGGTTCTTTTGGGCACAGACTATGTATACCCGCGCACCACCAACAAAATTCTGCGCGCCTATCTCAAGAGCAAGGGTGTCAAAGACAGCGACATCGACGAGAAGTACACCCCCTTTGGCCATGCCGACTATCAGACCATCGTGGCCGATATCAAGAAATTCTCTGCCGCGGGTAAAACCGCCGTCGTCTCGACCATCAATGGCGACTCCAATGTGCCGTTCTACAAAGAATTGGGCAATGCAGGCCTGAAGGCCAAAGACGTGCCGGTGGTCGCATTCTCGGTAGGTGAAGAAGAATTGCGGGGCGTGGACACCAAGCCACTGGTGGGGCACCTGGCGGCCTGGAATTACTTCATGAGCCTGAAAAATCCGGCCAATGACGAATTCACCAAAAAATGGGCGGCCTACGCCAAGGCCAAGAACATTGCAGGCCACAAGGACAAGCCGCTGACCAATGATCCGATGGAGGCCACCTACATAGGCATCCACATGTGGAAACAGGCTGTAGAGAAGGCCAAAACGACCGACGTCGATGCGGTCATCGCGGCCATGGCCGGGCAAACCTTCAAAGCACCCTCCGGGATCACCTCCAAGATGGATGAGAAGAACCACCACTTGCATAAGTCGGTATTCATCGGTGAAGTGAAGGCCGATGGGCAGTTCAATGTGGTGTGGAAGACCCCCGGCCCGGTCAAGGCCCGGCCCTGGAGCCCCTACATCGAGGGCAATGACAAAAAGCCCGATGAGCCCGCCAAGAAGTAAAACCCCCTTTGTTTAGACCCGCATCCGGCTCACGCCGGATGCCCCGTTCAATGCGCTTGTATTTACTTCATTCATTGCGTTTTTGGCTGCTCGTCATATTACTGGCCGTCGCCACTGAACCGCTTTGGGCCTTGACCCCCAGGCAGGCATTGGCCATTGCAGTGGGCGACAACGATTCACGCATCTCCAGTCTTCAGTCGGCCTTGTCCGAACCCAACGATCAATTGCTGTCGTATCTGGATGCCTTGTCCAAAGAGCAAATCTTGATCAGAGGCGAACAGGTGTTTCGCGTTAAAGGCGATCTGAGCTTCGACGCTTTGACTGGGGCGCGTGTTCCCCTGCCGCAAGACGCCGAGGCCCCCATGCTCAACAATCGATTGCGCAGCGAAATCGACAACGCCATGGCGGCGCTCAAGCTGTTTTCCAGCCAAACCGAAGATCGACTCAAAGCCATTCAAGCCCTTTTGAATAACCCTGATGCGAGCCAACGCCCACTGCTTGAAAAAGCGATGGCACAAGAACATCACGAGCGCATCAAAACGCTGATGAGCTATGCACTGGCCGCCATGGACATGACCTCCCCTGAGGCCAGTGTCAGACTGGCCTCGGCCAAAACACTGGGCCAGTACACGCACCCCGATGCGCAAAGACTGCTCAACGATCAGTGGCAGCAAGAGCAAGATGCCATGGTCAGGGCTCAAATTGCAGCGAGCTTGCAAAAGCTCAAAGACGCGCTGGCCTGGGGCGAAAGATTGGGTGTCTTATTCAGCGGGCTGAGCCTGGGTTCGATTCTCCTGCTGGTGGCCCTTGGACTGGCCATCACCTACGGCTTGATGGGCGTGATCAATATGGCCCAT
>JBEBAJ010000098.1:0-10975 GCA_041158965.1 Pseudomonadota bacterium
CATTGCAGTGCCTTTGAACCATCGACTGGCCACGCCCGAGCTCTCGCTCATCGCCCGCGACTGCACCCCCAGATTGCTGCTGGTGGATGCCGAGTTCATTGATGTGGGCCGTGCCATGATCGAACAAGTCCACCACGAGATGGCCCTGTGGGTCATGGGTGATATGGTCGATCAGGTGCCTCATCTGAGCCATCTCGCCCAAGGCTTAGACGCCGCTTTGCCCGAGCCCCCCCAGGCACACGATACGGCCTGCATCATCTATACCAGCGGTTCAACGGGCCGCCCCAAAGGGGTCATGCTCAGTCACCAAGGGATGGTCGAATCCGGTCGGGTTCTGGCCGCCCCGGCCGTGGTCCGACCCGACAGCCGCCAATTGGTCATCATGCCTCTGTTTCATGTGGGGGCGGCGGCGCACCGCATGGCCTATGTGGTGCACGGGGGCACCATGATCTTGCACCGCAAATTCGAGGCTGCGCAGGTCTTGGCCGAATTAAGCACAGGTCTCATCACCGATATCCATCTGGCACCGACCATGCTGCGCTCCTTGCTCGATGAGATCCAAGACCGCCCCATCACCTTCGATCGGCTCGAATGTGTCAAGTACGCTTCTTCGCCCATCCCCGAGGACACGCTGGCGCGGGCCATCAAGTTGTTTGGCCCCAAGCTGATCCAGTTTTATGCCTTGACCGAATCTGGGGCGATCGCCACCGTGCTTCATCGCTATGTGCACGCCGAGGCAGCCCAGGGCATAGGGGTGCATCGCCTGCGCTCGGCGGGACAGCCGCATCTGGGGTGCCAGATGCAAATCCGTGATCGTGCCGGTCGGGTCTGCCCGCCGGGTGTGGAGGGAGAAATCTGGCTGCGTTCGGCGGCCATGATGTCTGGTTATTGGAACAACCCAGATCTCACTCGCGAGAACCTGGTTGACGGCTGGCTGCGCACCGGCGATGTGGCGCGTTTTGACGAAGAAAATTTTTTGTTCATCATGGATCGCATGAAGGACATGGTGGTCTCAGGGGGCGAAAACATCTACAGCTCAGAGGTCGAGCGCACCCTCGAGTCGCACCCCGATGTGCTCGAATCGGCGGTCATCGGCATCCCCGATCCGCATTGGGGCGAGGCGGTTCATGCCTTTGTGGTCCTGCGCCCCGGAGCCATCAACCCTGGTGCCGACCATCTGATCGAGTATTGCAAGCAAAGGCTGGCCAGCTACAAAAAGCCCAAGTCCATCGAATTCATGGCTGCCTTGCCCCGCTTGCAGCATGTCCAAAAAATCGACAAGCCGACCCTGCGCAAACCCTATTGGGGTGACAACCAGCGTGGCGTCAACTGATGCTCTCTTGTATGAATGAACCTTCCGTCTCCCTTTTGGGGCCCATGAGCAACGACCAGCGCATGATGCTCGACAGCCTGCATCGGCTCATGGCCGACCTGGCCACCCCCGCCTATTTGCGCGAAATCGACGAGCAAGCGCGCTATCCGCACGAGATCTATGACGCTTGGGTGGAACTGGGCCTGTTTAGAGTCGGTTTCCCCGAGGCCTATGGCGGAATCGGCGGGGGCCACGCCGATCTGGTGCTCATCGCACAAGAGCTGGCCCATTGGAGTTACGACGTTTATTGCGCCTACAGTGTGCCCTTGTACACCGCCATGACCCTGCTCAAAATAGGCAACGAAGCCCAAAAGTCACATTTCCTGCCTGCCCTGATGTCCGGGCGCATCAAGCTCTCCACCAGCATCAGCGAACCCTCTGCAGGCTCGGATGTCAGTGCCCTGAAAACCACCGCCACCCGTGTGGCGGGCGGCTGGCGGATACGGGGCCAAAAGCTTTGGAACACGGCAGCGGGTATCCAGAACAATGTCTTGCAGGTGCTGGTGCGCACCGACACCGACGCACCACCCCGCAAAGGCATGTCCATGTTTTTGGTGCCCAACGATGCGCCAGGCGTGACCTGCCGCAAGCTCGACATGCTCGGGCGTCGCAGCTCAGGTACTTTTGAGGTGTTTTTTGACGATGTGTTGGTCACCGATGAGCAATTACTGGGGGCGCTCAATGACGGCTGGAGTGGTTTGCTGGCCTGTCTGCAAGGCGAGCGTTTGTTGACCTCAGCGGGTTATGTGGGTTCGGCACAAAAAGTGGTTGATTTGGCCTTGGCTTACGCCAAAGATCGGGAACAATTTGGCCGCCCCATCGGCGAGTTTCAGGCCATGGGCCACATGCTGGCCGATATGCAGACTGAAGTGGATGCTGCGCGCTTGCTGATGGAGCGTGCCGCAGCGCTGCTGATCACGGGCCGTGACGCCATGCGTGAGGTGTCCATGGCCAAGCTGTTCGGGTCTGAGACCTACGCCAAAGTGGCCAATCAGGGCATGCAGATATTGGGGGCCTATGGCTACAGCATGGAGTTCGAGATGCAACGCCACTTTCGCGATGCCCGCAGCACCACGGTGGGGGCCGGAAGTTCGCAGATGCAACGCAACGCCATTGCCGCCACCATGGGTTTGAAGATGCGCTGAAAAAAGACCACAGGTCGCCAATACCCAATAGGGTTCTTTTTGGTCAAAAAATTCCCCACCGGCCTTTTGATCAGCGGGTGGGGAAATCGTGTAAGTGCTTGATTTATTTGGCTCCCCGACCTGGGCTCGAACCAGGGACCTACGGATTAACAGTCCGGCGCTCTACCGACTGAGCTATCGGGGAATAGACCATGATTATAGCCAATACAGGGGCGTGCAATTCTCCCTAACATCGCGCCTTGACACAGGAAGCCATTGGGCTTTCCTGCCACCGATACAGACCAAGGATCTTTCATGAGCACCGATTTTGTCCGTGTCCGCCAGGCCGATTTGCAAGCGTTCATCGCCCGCGCGTTCGAGGCCGAAGGCTTGCCGCCTGCCGACGCCCTGAAAGTGGCCACCCTGATGGCCGAGGCCGATTTGCAAGGCTCAGACGGGCATGGGGTGATCAGACTGGCGCCCTATATCAAGCGCATTCAGCAAGGGGGCATCAACAAGACCCCTAACATTCGTGTCATTCATGAACGCGCCGCCTCGGCGGTGGTGCATGGCGACAATGGCATGGGTCATCTGGTCGTGTCGCACGCGGTTGATCTGGCCATCGCGAAAGCCAAGGTGGCTGGCGTGGCATGGGTCGGGTGTCGTTACAGCAACCATGCGGGTCCGGCGTCGTTGTATGCCCGTAAGCCGCTTGAACACGATATGCTGGGCTTGTATTTTGCAGTCGGCAACGCCAATCACCTGCCTCCTTGGGGGGGCATGGACATGCTGTTGTCGACCAACCCGATTGCGGCCGGGGTGCCGGCAGGCGACGAACCGCCGGTGGTGCTGGACATGGCCACCACTGTGGCCGCATACGGCAAGGTAAAGGTCAAGGCCAAGCGTGGCGAGATGATGCCCGAGGGCTGGATGATTGATCGCCAGGGCAAGCCCCTGACCGACCCCAAACGGGCCGACGAAGGTTTCCTCTTGCCCATCGGCGAGCACAAAGGTTACGGCCTGGCCTTGATGGTGGGCCTATTGGCCGGCACGCTCAGTGGTGCGGCCATGGGCAAAGATGTGGTCGATTTCAATGCAGATTTCAAAAGCACCACCAACACCGGCCAAGCCATATTAGTGATAGACCTCAGTGCGTTCGGTGACCCCGATGATTTCAAGTCCAGGGTCGATGTCCTGGTGCGCGACATCCGTCAAAGCGCCAGGCTACCGGGTGTAGACCGCATCTGGTTGCCTGGCGAACAAAGCCACGGAAAGCGTCAACGCTATGCCGAGCAGGGCATTCCTGTGCCGACCGCAGTCAAGAAAGACCTCGACGCCCTGAGCGAACAACTGCGCATTGCCCCTTTGCCTACCCTCTAAGGCGCACATACTCTGACCACAGTCGCAAAAAAAGCCGCTGCTTCAGCGGCCTTTTGGCTGGGGCCGTCGGGCCGCTCAGGCTTTGGGGATGATGGGCAGGAGCAAATGCGATGGATGATCCGGCCCGCTGTGGATCGTGTTGGTGCCCGTGTTGTAGTCGGCGTGGTAGTGCATATAACCCGCGCTGCCTATGCCGTCGCGCGGTTGTATGTCCACCCGCAGTCGATGGCCCTTGGCAAACACCATGCAGGTCGGCCAGATCTCGACTTGCACCTCAACGATTTCACCCGGTTTGAGGTATTGGCGCCGTTGATGGCGATGGTAGGGGCGATAAGGCAGTGTTTTGGCCGGGTCGAGCTCACGATGCGAGGCCCGCAGCCAACCTTTGGCCACCGGCACCGGTGAGCCTTGTTGGCCCGTCTCCAAAACCTCTTCGCCTTTTTCGTCGTAATGGCGCAGGGTGATGAAAATGTCCATGTCCTCGCTGGTGCTTGAGACCCACAATGTGGCCGACAAGGGGCCGGTGATTTCGGTGTCTTCGGTCATGGGGGCCGTCCAGACGCTGATGCCCATATCTGGCTTGATGCCCCCGCCCATGACCTGTGACGAGGCTGCAGAGGATGAGCCCATGCTGCCCTTGGTCAGCACGGGGTAGGTGCACGAGGCTTTTGCGCTGGGCGGCTGGGTAGAGAGCTCGCCCTGTCGTGGCCCGTCGGCTGAGCTCGGGGTATTTTTCAAGTCCAGGTAATAGCGGGTCCATTGTGTGCGCTTGAGCGGCCACTCGTTTTCATGTCGCCACACCACCCGGTCTTTGCCATGCCGGATGGCCAGCTTGACGGGGGGCTCCTTCATGATGCCGTTGTCGATGCCCTTGAGCCAATGGTCGAAAAACCGCAACTGGTCGGCACGGCCTTCTTCGGTATAGAAGGCGTGAACATGCGAGCCGGAGTGGATGCGAAGCTTTCGATTCGGATTGTTCGACATCATGTAGGCTTCGGTGTTGCCTCGCAGGTGCAAGCCAAAACCGGTCCAGTTGCCCGCTGTATAGAAGGGCACATCGATGCGGCTCCAATCGGCCACCGACCCCGAGAGCACCCCGTTGTCCAGGTTGTTTTGCAGCCACCGGTCCAGCACATTGACCATCCAGGGATTGGATTGCTGGGTCGAGGCGCGACCCAGGTGATGGTGCAGCAAATGGGCGGTGAACCAGTTCGTCATGAAGATGCACAGCAAGCCCCCGTGATAAAGCGCATCACGGTAAATGTCGGCAAACCCTTCCCACGGAATCATCGCCTTGAGTGAGGGCGGCCGCAGGTTGGCCACAAACCATTGGTTGATGGCGTAGTAAGAGATACCGCTGGTGCCAATATTGCCGTTGCTCCAGGGTTGGACGGCGGCCCACTCGATGGCATCATAAAAATCGATGGCTTCGGCCAGCGACCAGGGGTCATACTGACCAGGCGAATGTCCGGTGCCTCGGCCATCGACCCGGATGGCAATATATCCTTTGGGCACCCACCACAGCGGGTTGACCGTCTCCCAGTTCATGTAGTCGTTGGGGGGTTCTTCCAAGTCCGGTGGGGTGACCCAGAGCTTTTCTTTCTGATACGGCCCCAGATTCATGATGGCAGGATAGCGGCCCGCTTTGGCGGGCCGGAAAATATCGGCCTTGAGCAAAGTGCCGTCGCGCATGGGAATGTCGACATCTTTCTCCAAAATGATGTCGTCATTGATTTTGACAGTCTCGGTCGGGAAGTGCATGGATGGATCCTTCATCAAAGCCCGGCAAGGGCTTCTTTTATTATTGGTAGATCGATCAACAATGAAACAGGGTTATCCCGAACCGCGGCTCAGTTTGGGTCGGTCTGGCGACTTCAGTGGGCGTCGATGGTCCGGACATGTGGCGCCATCGCCTGCTGCACCGACTGCCGGATGATGCGCCCGAGGTGCCTGATCGAGGGTACATCGGCGTTGTCGGTGCGCGTGGCCAGCACCAGCATGCGCTCCGGGATCGGGGGGCGCAGGGGTATGGCCATCAGCCGACCCGTCTGCAAGTCTTCCCAAAAGGCGGTGGGAGGCACGACGCTGGTGGCCGATTCGCTCAGCAGCAGGCTGCGGATCGTCTCGATCGACTCGACCTCGGCCAATAATTTCAAGCTCTGTCGGGATTTCTTTTGGGCGCCCCTGACCAGCGACAGCATCCCCGGCGTGATGACCAATGGACATTGGGTCAGGTCACTGGCCAGCAGCGTCTTTTTGCGTGGCATCACCTCCGGTCGGCCCACCAGACACAGGGGCTCGGACAGCAGGGGTTGCATGCTGAGTTGGTAAGAACCCAGGGGGTTGGTGAGGATGGCAATGTCCAGCGCCCCGGTCAGTAGCTGCTCGTGTAGCCGCACGCTGCGGCCCTCCACCACCCGCAGCGACACTTGCGGCAACTCCATCATCGACTTGCCCAGTACGGTGGGCATGAGCACCCGGGCCAGCGTCGTGGTAGAGCCCAGAGCGATCAGGCCACGGGGATGACTGCCCTGCGCCGTCAATTCGTGTCGGGCCCGCTCCACCTCATCCACGATGCGACGGCAATACTCCAGAAATTCCCGACCCGCCGTGGTCAATTGAACCCCTCTGGGCAGGCGGCTGAAGAGTCGCACGCCAAACTCCTCTTCCAGTTGGTTGATGTGCCGGGTCAGGGCAGGTTGAACGATGCCCAACTCCTGGGCGGCCCGGGTGATATTGCCCACAGTGGCGACGGCCATAAAAAACTTGATGCTCTTGAGTTCCATGAAGGGTTTCCCCAGTCATCAAAAAAAATGATGGCTATATTCTCGCAAAAGTATTGGTCTATCGTCCACTCTCTTTTTATGATCAGCCTCATCAAAAGCGGGTAGAGGAGACCAACGACATGAGATTACATCGGGTACGCCAACTGATCGGCCTGGGTTTGTTGGGGGCAGTTTTGGGTTGGGCTCAAGCGCAGCCCTATCCCAACCGGCCGGTCACGATGATTTTGCCCTTTGGGGCTGGAGGCACCAGCGATGTCCTGATGCGCATGCTGGCGCCCGATTTGAGCAAGGCATTGGGCCAAAACGTCGTCATCGATCACAAAGTGGGCGCCAATGGCTCCATCGCAGAAGAGTTTGTCGCCCGATCCAAACCCGACGGCCACACCATGTTGGTGACCTCAACCTCCATCGCCACCAACCCGTCGATGATGAACCAGAGCTGGGACCCGCAAAAGGCGTTCATGCCCGCGACCCTGATCACCTCTGTGCCCCTGGTGCTGGCCGTACACCCCCAGGTCAAGGCCCAATCCGTGCGTGAGTTTGTTGACTTGGCCAAGCGCCAGCCCGGCGGTCTGAATTTTTCATCCTGGGGCAACGGCAGCATCGGACACTTTGCCGGTGAAAACCTGCAAATGACCGCCGGCGTGAAGCTCAACCACATCCCATACAAATCCACGGCCCAGGCCCTCAACGACACGCTGGGCGGGCAGGTGGATGCGATGTTCCCGACGCTGCCCTTGGCCATGGCCCATATCAAGGCAGGCAAACTGCGTGCCTTGGGGCTCACCTCCTCCAGCCGCTCACCCCTGGCGCCTGAAATTCCCACCATGGCCGAGGCTGGTTTCCCGAACAACGAGATCGAGACTTGGTTCGCCGTGTTTCTGCCCGCCGGCACCGACCCGGCCATCGTGCAAAAGGTGTATCAGACTTTCAAGACTGTGCTCAACCAGCCTGATGTCAAGCAGCGTCTGGACAGCCAGGGTTTCCGGCCCATCGGCAGCACGCCCGAAGAAACGGGGCGATTCCTGGCCACACAAATCGAGTGGTATTCGCGCTTGGTCAAGGCGGCCAACATCAAAGCCGACTGAAACCCAAGATACCGATCACCCATGAACCATTTGCAAATCGGTGGCAATGACAGCGTGGCCGATGTCATGGCCAAGACCAGACTGGCCCGTCAATGGCTCAATGCCCCTCAAGCCGACACCTCTGGCGGCCCGGTTCAGCTTCGGGTCAGTGCCCACATTCCCGAAGCATCCCCTGCCGTGCAAGATGTCTTCGTCCCCTCATTTCGGCGGCTGTGGCAAATGACCGGTGGCGGCATCGGTACCCAATCGGTCTGGGGTGGGCAACTCCACCCCGAGAGGCAGGGCATAGAGGCCTTGCGTTCAGGCTTGACCGATCTGTGCCCGGTCTATTCGGCCTGGGACCCCCGCCTTTTCCCGGCGGCCCAGGGTTTGAGCCTGCCATTTTTGTTCGACAGTGCCGAGGCGGCCACCCATGTGTCCGAGCAACTGTATCGGCGCCATTTCAGTGACGATTTCGAAGGACAGGGCATCTGCATGGGCCGCATGGTGGCCACCAGTGAGTACAACCTCTTCAGCCGCACGCCCATGGCCAGGCTGGAAGATCTGGCGGGCCGGCGCATCGCCTGCAGCGACGGGCTTGAATCACGCATCTTTGCCGCGTTGGGGGCCACCCCTGTGGGTTGTAGCACTCCTGAGGCCAAGCGCCGCTTCGCCGAAGGCGATGTGGCCGCCGTCTCTATCTCTGACAGCGCCGCCTTGACCGTGGGTTTGTTCCAAAGTGCCCGCTATCGCACCCAGGCCAACCTTGTTCGGGTGAACCTAGAGTACGGTTTGTCGCGCGCATTCTGGCGTCAATTGCCGCCCCAATACCGTGCACCTTTCAATGCCTGGTTGCGGGCCTTGGCCCAGGCCGGGGCGCAACTCTTTTATGGCCTGGCCGGTGCTCAAGCCCGGGAAGGCTTTCGCGCCGAAGGCATGCAGTTTTTGTCGCTTGACCCCGCCGAGGAAAAGCGTTGGCGCGGCAAAGTGGCCGTGGTCGAGCAAGCGTTGCGCGATGAGTTGACGCGGGCTGGCCGCGATGCCGCTGCCTTGTTGGCCGATTTGCACGAAGGTGCCGAAGCCACAAGAGGCATGAGCAGCGATGAGTTGATGGCGCAGGCCTTGCAACACCCCTTCACCGACCTCTTGCCCAACGATGTCTCGGAGGCCGCATGAATGCCCGGCCGGTCGTGGGGGTGGTGGGCTTGGGCTTGATGGGGCGTGCCTTTGCCCATCGATTGCTGGGTGCCGGCCATGAGGTTTGGGGCCATGATGTGCGCGTGCCCTCTGAGTTGCCACAAGGTTTGCGTTGGGCCCAGGGTCTGAATGACCTGGCCCGGTCTTGCGACCTGCTGCTGTTGGCGGTGTTTGACACCGATCAGGTGCGCCAGGTGGTGAGCGGGCCGCAAGGTTTGCTGGCCCAGGCCGGTCCACGGCCCGCCGTTTTTTGTTGCAGCACCTGTGACCCGGATGGCCTGGCCGAGGTGGCTGCTGTGGCCCAAAGCCAAGGGCTGCCATTTTTGGAGTTGCCTTTTTCCGGCACCAGCCTGCAGGTGGCCAAAGGGGAGGGCGTGGGCTTGGTGGGCGGTGATGTCTCGCTGATGGAGCGCTGGGCCACAGTGCTCGATGTCATTTGCCCCAAACGTGAGCATGTGGGCGGGCATGGCGACGCCAATCGGACCAAGCTGGCGGTCAACCTGGTCTTGGGCTTGCATCGGGCGGCCTTGGCCGAGGGCTTGACCTTTGGCCGTCGCCTGGGGCTTGACCCTGCCCGGTTGCTTCACACCTTGAAAAATTCGGCGGCTGCGTCCAGTGTGATGGGGGTCAAAGGGGGCTTGATGGTCGAGCGCCGCTATGAACCGCCGCAAAGCCGGGTGGATCAGAGCCTGAAAGACTTCAAGCTGATCGCAGAATTAGGGCATGAGAAAGGGCAACCGTTGCCCTTGGCCGAGCTTTACATCGAACTATTGCAATCTTGCGCCGATCGGGGTGAGTCACATCTGGACAACGCCATCATTCAGGAAGCCATCGCCCGTTTGGGTGAAACACAGGAGGCATGAACATGAACGCTGCATTCAGGCCAGCCGCAGGCACTGCGGTTTTGAAGATCAAGCGGGCCGATGGATTTGGCCTGCGCTTGCCCATGAAAAAACCCGTGCTCATGGCCGGAGTCCGAATCGAACAATCAGAAAACTTTCTGATCCGGATCGAGGCCGAGAACGGTGTCGTGGGCTGGGGTGAGGCCAGCTCTGCGCCCAATCATGGCGGCTCCTCGGTGCAAGACATGCGTCAGGCATGGCTCGATTTGCTGCCCCAACTCCAGGGGGCCAATGCAATGGCTTTGGGTGGCTTGACCGCACACCTCAAACCCTCGGTGAAAATCGGTAAAAGTGTGCTGGGGGCTTTGGACATGGCCTTGCACGATCTGGTGGGGCGCCATTTGGGTGTGCCGGCCCATGTGCTGTTGGGGGGCATGCGTCGCGACACCGTCTCTCCCTTGTGGCTGTTGGGTACCGGCAGTCGAGACACCGATCTGGCCGAGGCGCGTCAGCGCTTTGCCGAGGGCTATCGGTTTTTCAAGCTGAAGGTGGGGGTCCGTCCTTTGGCCGATGAAATAGAAATGGCCTTGGCCTTGCGCCAGGAATTGGGTGCCGACTTCAGGTTGTGCGCCGATGCCAATATGGGCATGTCGGCCGATCAAGCCATTGAGTACGCCCGGGGGGTTCAGGCTGCCAAACTCGACTTTCTGGAGCAACCCCTGGCGCGCGAAGACTTGACGGGTTTGAAGCGGCTGATCGACACCGGCCTGATCGACGTCGGGTTGGATGAATCGATCACTTCGGTTCAGGACCTCTTGTCGCACGCTGCCCTGGGGGCCGCCGGAGGTTCGCTCAAAACACTCAAACTCGGGGGCATGAGTGGTGTGGCCAGTGCCGGACAGGTCTGCCACGCCCACGGCCAGCACATCAATCTGGCGGGCAAGATTGCCGAAACTTCCATCGCCACAGCGGCAGTGATACACCTGGCCGCCGTCTTGCCCAATGTGGATTGGGGGGTTAGCCCCAGCAATGCTTATCTGGTTGGCGACATCACCCATCAACCCGTGTCGCCCTTGGGTGGCCTCTATCACGTCTCTGATCGTCCCGGTCTGGGGGTGGACGTGGACGAGTCGGCTGTGAGCCGTTTCACTTTTTGCTGAAGGCAGGCCATGATTGAAGCGGCATTGATGGGGTTCGGCTGGTGGGG
>JBEBAJ010000099.1:0-10871 GCA_041158965.1 Pseudomonadota bacterium
CAGATAGGCCCCGCGCCAATGCCACAGGGTGCTCAAACCAATCATGATCGGCGGGGCAAGCGACCAGCCCAGGGTACCTGAAACATTGTGAACGCTATAGGCATGGCCCAAACGCAAGGGGTTGACCTGCCGGTTCAAAACCGAATAGTCGACCGGGTGATGCACGCCATTGCCAATACCCAGCATGACCGCCCCCCAAAGCAGATCGGTCATGCCATCGGCGCGAGACAAACACAGGCAGGCCAATGCCATCAGCACCTGCGCCGCCCACAGCACCCGACGCGCACCGTGGCGATCCACCACAAACCCGGAGCCTGTCTGGGCAATAAATGACACCGCAAAATACACACTGATGACACTGCCGAGTTCGGCATAGCCCAAGCCCAATTCCGAGACGAAAAAGGGGAACATCAAGGGCAGCAAAAGATGTGAGAAATGTGAGCTGGCGTGACAGACCGCCACCAAACCGATCACCCCTGCATCCCGCCGCCATGGGGACGCCACCACCCCGGCCGTCATGGCTTGCCTGCCCCGAGCAAGCCAAAGGGATCGCCATTTTGGGCATCCTCCCCTTGAAATAGCGGTCCGATCTTATAGATGGCACTCACCCGCAAAGCGGCCACGCCATCGGCGGTGATCAATCCTTGGGTAAAGACAAGGTTGCGGGTGATGCGCAAAATATCGCACTGAGCCTGTACCCAGGCCCCCAATGGTGCAGGGGCCAGAAAATCCATCTGCAAGCTGATGGTGGGCAAAAAATGCCGTGGCAAACTGGTCTGATAAGGCACGCAGATTGCCGCCAACATATCGCCCAGAGTGGCCAGCATGCCGCCGTGGCAGACCCCAACCGGGTTGGTGTGGCGCTCGGCGACACGAAAACCAATCAAAACACGACGCGCCCCTTGCTCTTCAGACAACCGCCCCAGCAAAGGGCCACAGGTCTGCATAAAGGGTCCACCCACCCGCAATGGCCGAAAACCCGCTGGGTGGGTGTCAAGGTCGGTGTTCTGGGTGTCGCTCATCTCACCCCGAATCCTAACCGAGAGACGCCATTCAGGCTGTCACCCAGGCTGTGCCCTGGATCGCGATCAAGCCCGTGAAAACTGGAACAGCCCCGGGGCTCTGACCGGGTCCACCTTGACATGGATGGTGTCTTTGGGCCCGAACTGTCCCTCCAGGATGAGTTTGGACAAGGGGTTTTCAATGCGTTGTTGTATCGCACGCTTGAGCGGCCGGGCCCCAAACACCGGGTCAAAACCGACCTTGGCCAACTCGGCCAGCGCCTGCGGTGACACGCTCAAGGTGTAGTCCATGCGGGCCAGCCGTTCGGCCAACACCCTCAATTGAATTTCGGCAATGCGGGCGATGTGGTCGGCACCCAGCCCATGGAAGACCACTGTTTCATCGATGCGATTGAGAAATTCTGGGCGGAAATGCTGTTTGAGCTCATCCCAGACCGCATCTTTGATGTCTTGTGCGTCACGACCCACCATGCCCTGAATGATGGGCGAGCCGATGTTAGAGGTCATGACGATCACTGTGTTTTTGAAATCGACCGTGCGGCCCTGCCCATCGGTCAAACGGCCATCGTCGAGCACTTGCAAGAGGATGTTGAACACATCGGGATGGGCTTTTTCCACTTCGTCGAGCAAAATCACGCTGTAAGGTTTGCGCCGCACGGCCTCCGTCAGGTGACCCCCCTCGTCATAGCCCACATACCCCGGGGGGGCTCCGATGAGGCGACTGACCGAGTGCTTTTCCATGAACTCACTCATGTCGATGCGGATCAGGTGGTCTTCGCTGTCAAACAGAAAACCGGCCAAGGCTTTGCACAACTCAGTCTTGCCAACACCTGTGGGGCCCAGGAAGAGAAAAGACCCGGTGGGGCGATGGGGGTCACCCAAGCCGGCCCGTGAGCGGCGTATCGCATGAGAGACCGCGATGATGGCCTCTTCCTGGCCGACCACCCGCTCGTGCAAGCGGGCTTCCATTTGCAACAATTTATCGCGCTCGCCCTGCATCAGCTTGGAGACCGGGATACCCGTCGCCCGGGCCACCACTTCGGCAATTTCCTCCGCACCAACCTGGGTGCGCAACAACCGATGACCGTCGCGGCTGCTGGCCTTGCTTTCCTTGGCAGCGGCTTCCTTGTGGCGCTTTTCCAGCTCTGGCAGACGGCCATACTGAAGCTCGGCCACTTTGTTGAAATCTCCCTTGCGGGTGAACTCCTCAATCTGAAAGCGCAAGCGGTCGATTTCTTCTTTGATTTGAGCACTGCCTTGGGCGCTGGCTTTTTCGGCCTTCCAAATCTCTTCCAAGTCGGCATACTCTTGGGCCAGTTTCAGGATTTCCTCCTCCAACAGGCCCAATCTTTTTTGCGACGCCTCGTCGGTCTCTTTGCGCACCGCCTCACGCTCGATCTTGAGCTGAATGATACGGCGATCCAGGCGGTCCATCACTTCGGGCTTAGAGTCGATCTCGATCTTGATCTTGGCCGCAGCTTCATCGATCAGGTCTATGGCCTTGTCGGGCAAGAAACGGTCAGTGATGTAACGGTGAGAGAGCTCGGCAGCGGCCACGATGGCGGGGTCGGTGATCTCGACCCCATGGTGGACCTCATACTTTTCCTGCAAGCCCCGCAAAATGGCGATGGTGGCCTCAACACTGGGTTCGCCGACAATGATTTTTTGAAAACGACGCTCCAGAGCAGCGTCTTTTTCAATGAACTTACGGTACTCATCGAGTGTGGTCGCACCGACACAATGCAACTCTCCTCTTGCCAGTGCAGGCTTGAGCATATTGCCAGCGTCCATCGCGCCTTCGGCCTTGCCCGCGCCCACCATGGTGTGCAGTTCGTCGATGAAGACGATGGTTTGGCCTTCGTCCCGAGCCAATTCATTCAAGACGCTCTTGAGTCGCTCTTCAAACTCGCCCCTGAATTTAGCCCCCGCCAGCAGCGCCGCCATATCCAGCGACAAGACACGTTTGCCTTGCAATGAATCGGGCACTTCGCCTGCAACGATGCGTTGCGCCAGCCCCTCGACGATGGCTGTCTTGCCCACCCCGGGCTCGCCAATCAGGACCGGGTTATTCTTGGACCGCCTCTGCAAAACCTGAATCGCCCGGCGGATCTCGTCATCGCGACCGATGACCGGATCGAGTTTGCCCAGGCGAGCCCGCTCGGTCAGATCGAGCGTGTATTTTTTCAGGGCTTCGCGCTGGCCTTCAGACTCCGGGTTGTCAACCTTTTGTCCGCCTCGCACCGCCTGAATGGCCAATTCCAGCGACTTTCGGCTGAGGCCACAGTCGCGCGCGGCCTGGCCCATTTCACCCTTGTGATCACACAAGGCTAGAAAGAAGAGCTCACTGGCAATGAATGCATCATCGCGTTTAATGCCTTCCTTTTCAGCCGCCTGCAACAAGCCGACCAAATCGCGGCCCACCTGAACCTGCTCCTGGCCTTGAACTTGAGGCAAACGCCCTAGAGCCTCACGGGCTGCCTGGACCAAGGCATCAGTGCGTGCGCCAGCCCGTTGCAACATGGAACGCGGGCCATCGGCCTGCTCCAGCATGGCCAAGACCAGATGGGGCGGCTCGATATAGGCATGGTCAGAGGCCAAGGCCAATGACTGTGCCTCTTGCAAGGACTCGCGAAATTTGGTGGTCAGTTTATCAACTCGCATGGTGTTTTTGAAGCAAAATGATGCATGGAGAAGTACTTGGGGTCGCCAGCCTGATTTTCAAGCCTTCGCCGCCACCGCACAAGCCTCACCCGTTGTACCCCAGATGCAGATTCACCAGTTATCGCTTGTTTATCACGACATGGAAGATCGGCTCTTGTGGCTTGTCAACACCACAGATCAATCCGAAGCCAGATTCTGGCTGACACGGCGACTGACCTCCCACCTGCTGCCCCAGGTGCCTCAGGTTTTGGCTGATCAGATTGCCATGTGCGCCCCTCTGGAAACACCCTTGTACTCTGATCTGTACAAAAGCCTTTTCAGCGACCTGCATCGACAAAATCTTCTGAGCCAATCCGATTTCTCTAAACCTTATCTGAGTGGGCAGCGTAGCCTGGTCGGTGATGAACCGCTATTGGTGACAGAAATCAGCCTGATGCCGCGCAAGGAAGGTCAAACCTGGATCAAAATCCGAGAAACTTTATCAGGGCGCGAAGAGCGTGCACTGGAAATGCAGATGGCACCTTTATTGCTGCAAGGCTTTCATCACCTGCTGTGCGAAATCGTGCCCAAAACAGGTTGGAACCTGGGAACAACGGCATCCACAGACCCCTCGGCGTTGGAACAAACGCCCATGCCCAAGACCTTACTGAACTGAGCCACTGCTGGCGTTGGGCGGTGCGTCGATGCCCCAACGGCGCAAAGCAGCATCATCGCTGGCGCGGGCATCCACCCATCTGGCCCCGTCAGGGGTCACTTCTTTTTTCCAGAACGGCGCCTGGGTTTTCAAGTAATCCATCAGGAATTCGCAGGCCTGAAAGCTCTGGCCCCGATGGGCCGAAGTCACCGCCACCAGCACGATTTGATCGGTGGGTTGCATCAGTCCTACCCGATGGATGACCAGACTGGCATGGATGTCAAAGCGCCGGTTGGCCTCTTGAACCATGGCTTCAATGGCCCGCTCGGTCATGCCCGGGTAATGTTCAAGTTCGAGAGAAGCCACCGCATCGCCTTCATTGCGGTCGCGCACAGTGCCCACAAACACACACACGGCACCCACACGCATGTCACCGGCCCGCAACTGCGCCACCTCATGACCCAAATCAAAATCCTGCGTTTGAATGCGCACCTGGTGCGACATGATCAGCCTCCAGTGACGGGGGGGAAAAAGGCCACCTCGGCCTCGGCGTGCAAGGGGGTGTGCCAAGCGCACAACTGCTGGTTCAGGGCGCACCGCAGGGCCTTGCCCTCGGCCAGGGCCTCGTCCTCGCGAGCCCCACGGTCCATGAGTTGTCGCCTCAAACCGTCCACATCTGGGGCTTCGGTCTCGACCCACTCCTCAGAACAGCCCATGATTTCGCGCAATTGGGCAAAGTAGCGCACCCTGATTTTCATGAGCCCAACCCTTCCCATGTCATGAACGAAACGATGTCCCCACGCGAGATGGTGGCACCGGCAGCCAGATCGACCACGCCATCGGCCCAGGACACCGAAGTCAACACCCCTGAACTCTGATTTGGGAATAAATCAAGTCCACCCTGCGCGTTGCGCCGGACACGCAAGAACTCACGACGCCGGTCGGCTTTCGGCCAATCAAAATCGGCTCGCATGGGCTGACGCAAAGGCTCGACCTGCGCCACACCTTGCCAACGAAGCAAAAAAGGGCGCACCAAAAGCAAAAACGTCATATAACTTGACACAGGGTTGCCGGGTAGACCCATGAAGTGGGCCTGGCCGCGGCCACTGCGACGGCGCACCATGCCGTGTGCAAAGGGTTTACCCGGTTTGATGGCCAAAGACCACATGTGCAATTCGCCCAGGGCCTCCACCGCCGGCTTGACATGGTCTTCCTCGCCCACCGAAACCCCGCCACTGGTGAGGATGAGATCATGGCTTTCGGCCGCAGCGGCCAGCGCCTGAATGGTGGCCTCGCGCCGATCCGGCACGATGCCCAAATCGGTCACCTCACAACCAAGCCTGTACAGCAAGGCACGCAGGAAAAACCGGTTGGAGTTGTAAATCGCCCCAGGTGGCATGTCGGCCGGGGCCAATGCACCAGGCATGACCAATTCGTCACCGGTCGAAAACAGGGCGACCCGAGGGCGCGGTGCCACTGGCAAGCGGGCCATGCCCAAACTGGCGGCCAAACCCAATTCTGCCGGCCCCAACCGAGTGCCACGGGCCAATACCGTGCGGCCTCGGGTGATGTCTTCGCCGCTGCGCCTGATCCATAGCCCTGGTTTGGGAACCGTTTGAATGCTGACCCGCTCATCCGACTGAAGTTCGGTGTCTTCCTGCATGACCACGGCATCTGCACCTGTGGGAATAGGTGCCCCCGTGAAAATTCTTGCCGCCTCACCCGGCCCCAAGGGGAGTCCATGGCTACCGGCAGGGATGCGCTGCGTCACACGCAACAACACCCCAACTTGGCCCACATCGGCACAACGCAGGGCATAGCCGTCCATCGAGCTGTTGTCTTGCGCAGGCACTTGCAACTCGGCCACCAAATCCTGCGCCAACACGCGACCATCGGCCTCAAAGGTATCGACATGCACAGTCACAGCTGGCAACGGCACACGGGCCAGTAAGGCAGGCAATGCCTCATCCAAAGTCAAAAGGGGCGGGCGCGGAGCATTCATGCCAATGGGGCTTCATAAACGAGGTCTTCGGCATTGTCCAGCATCCATCGCAACACTTCTTGGGGCTGATTCAAATCCAGCACCGGTCGCAGGGTGGTGGGTCGCAACTGATCGGGCACGCTGGTGGCGATGGCCTTGATGAACGGGTCTTCGAGGTAAAGGGTCTCGGCACCCGACTCAGGTCGCCAGACCTCGATTTTGGGCAAATCACTCGATTTGAAACCCTCGACCAGCACCCAATCGACCCCGTCATACACCTCGGCCAGCAGGTGATGCACTTTCGGCTCGACCCGATGTTCATACTCGCGCTGCAGCACCAGACGGCGATTGGAGGCCACCAACACCTCAAACGCCCCTGCCTGACGATGACGCCAACTGTCTTTGCCGGGCTGATCGACATCGAACTGATGGTGGGCATGCTTGATCACAGACACCCGCAAGCCCTGCTGCTTGAGGCCAACGATGATTTGCTCGACCAAGGTGGTCTTGCCCGAGCCCGAAAAACCCGCAAAACCTATGACTTTCATGCGCACTGCTTTGCAATGTAGTCTTTGACCTGCTGCACACTGACCGGCATGACCTGCACGCGTTTGGGCTTTTCTTCGATGCCATTGAACGCCGCCGGACGATGGGGCTCCTGGCCCAGGGCCTCGACCAAAGTGGCGGCAAATTTGATCGGCAAAGCCGTCTCTAGCGCGATCATGGCCACCCCGGGCTGGAGGTACTCGCGGGCCACTTTGACCGCATCGGCGGTGTGTGGATCTATCATTTGCCCAAGTCGTTGCGCACAGTCGCGAATGGTCTCCAGGCGGTTGGCATGCGTGCTGCGGCCACTGGCAAAACCGTAGCGCGTGCGGGCTTGGGCAAACAATGGGTCGGCTGAGAGGTCAAACATGCCCTTTTGCGACAGCGCGGGGCCAAAGAGTTGCGCCACACGGGTGGCATCCCGACCCAGCAGGTCGAATATGAAGCGCTCGAAATTGCTCGCCTTTGAAATATCCATCGAGGGGCTGGACGTCTCAAAGGTATCGGCTGAGCCACGCACCCGGTAGATGCCGGTGCGGAAAAACTCGTCGAGCACATCGTTTTCATTGGTGGCCACCACCAGTTGCTCTATGGGCAGGCCCATCTGACGCGCCACATGGCCCGCACACACATTGCCGAAATTGCCGCTGGGCACACAAAAACTGACCCTCTGGTCACTGCCAGAGGTGGCCTGGAAGTACCCGGCAAAGTAATACACCACCTGTGCCAACAAGCGGGCCCAGTTGATCGAGTTGACCGTACCGATGCGATAGCGGCGCTTGAATTCGAGATCATTCGAGACCGCCTTGACGATGTCTTGGCAGTCATCAAACACCCCTTCAATGGCGATGTTGTGGATGTTGGGGTCAAGCAAGCTGAACATCTGCGCTTGCTGAAAAGGGCTCATGCGCCCATGCGGGCTGGTCATGAAAACCCGAACCCCCAGTTTGCCACGCATGGCGTACTCAGCGGCACTGCCCGTATCGCCCGAAGTCGCACCCAATATATTGAGCTCTTCACCACGCCGACTCAGTTCGTATTCAAACAAGTGCCCCAGCAACTGCATGGCCATGTCCTTGAAGGCCAGCGTCGGTCCATTGGACAAGGCTTCAATTTGCAAATCGCCCTCCAGGCGACGCAAGGGCACGATCAGGTCGCTGCCAAACACTTGAGGGGTGTAGGTCTTGCGGCAAATGTCTCGCAAATCGGCCGCAGGGATGTCATCGATGAACAAAGAAAGGATCTCGAATGCCAGCGCAGCATAGCCTTCGCCAGACCAGATCGCACGCCATTGCTCAAGCCTTTGGGCGTCCACCTGCGGGTAATGCTCGGGCAGATACAAGCCGCCATCTGGCGCTAAACCCTCCAGCAGAATTTCACAAAAGCGGCGACGCTGCGGATCGCCACGGGTTGACAAGTACCGCATCAGCTCAGGTCTTCCTTGCGCAGTCGAATGATCGGGGCCAAGACACTGCCCAGGGCTTGCATTTGAGCCATGGCTTGGTAGCAATCGTGGGTGAGGATGATGAGATCGGTCTGGTTTTCTCCGGCATCGGCGGCACGCTGTAAGACGGCCTCGATGCTGATGCCCGAGCGCGCCAGAATGCCAGTGACTTCGGCCAGCACGCCGGCCTGATCGGCCACGCGCAAGCGCAGGTAATAACTGGTGACCACCTGATCCATGGGCAATATGGGCAAATTGCTGAGGGAGTCGGGCTGGAACGCCAGATGGGGCACCCGATTCAGTGGATCGGCCGTGTGCAAACGGGTGATATCGACCAGATCGGCAATGACCGCACTGGCGGTGGGTTCAGCCCCGGCCCCTTTGCCATAGTAAAGGGTGGTGCCGACGGCATCTGCCTGGACCATGACCGCGTTCATGGCGCCTTCAACATTGGCGATCAAACGCTTGGAAGGTACCAAGCATGGGTGTACGCGCAGTTCGATGCCCGCGCTGACCCGCTTGGCCATGCCCAACAGTTTGATGCGGTACCCCAATTGCTCGGCGTAGCGGATGTCGGGGGCCTGCAATTTGGAGATGCCCTCGACATGGGCCTTGTCAAACTGCACTGGAATACCAAAAGCGATGGCTGACATGATGGTCGCCTTATGCGCAGCGTCCACCCCTTCGATGTCAAAGGTTGGGTCGGCCTCGGCATACCCCAGGGCCTGAGCTTGCTTGAGCACGTCATCAAAAGGCAAGCCCTTGTCACGCATTTCAGACAATATGAAATTGGTGGTGCCATTGATGATGCCGGCCAGCCATTGGATGCGGTTGGCCGTCAGGCCTTCTCGCAAGGCCTTGATGATCGGGATGCCACCGGCCACAGCGGCCTCGAAAGCCACCATCACGCCCTTGGCGCGAGCGGCGGCAAATATTTCTGTGCCGTGTACGGCCAACAACGCTTTGTTGGCCGTGACCACATGCTTGCCAGCCTCAATGGCGGCCATGACCAGCTGTCGGGCGATGCCATAGCCCCCAATCAATTCAATGACGATGTCGATGTCAGGGTTGGCGATCACCTCGCGGGCATCGGCCACCACCTTGGCATGGGGGCCCACTATGCCTTTGGCGCGCTCCACATCCAGGTCGGCCACCATGGCAATCTCGATGCCTCGGCCCGCACGACGGGTGATTTCCTCCTGATTTCGCGACAACACCTCAAAGGTGCCGCGTCCTACGGTTCCGATGCCGAGCAGGCCGACTTGTATGGGTTTCATGGTGTAGAAAGATGGGGTTGGCGTTGGGCCGAGAAACGCTTGCGGGCCACTTCGAGAAAACGGGACAAGCGACCAATGGCCTCAATCAGGTCGTCTTCGTGGGGCAGAAAAACGATGCGGAAATGCTGGTGGTCAGGATAATTGAACCCCGACCCCTGCACCAGCATGACGCGGGTGGCTTTGAGCACTTCCATGAAAAACTGCCGATCGTCTTCGATCGGATACATCGCCGGGTCGAGCTTGGGGAACATATAAAGGGCTGCCTTGGGCTTGACGCAAGTCACGCCAGGAATCTGGGTGATGAGTTTGTGCGCCAGATCGCGTTGGCGCCTCAGCCTACCGCCCTCCTTGATCAGGTCGTTGATGCTTTGGTAGCCGCCCAGCGCGGTCTGTATGGCGTATTGGCCCGGCACATTAGAGCCGAGCTTGATGTTGGCCAGCATATTGAGGCCCTCGATGTAATCGCGGGCGATCGATTTGTCACCCGAGATCACCATCCAGCCAGCCCGATAACCGCAAGCCCGGTAGGCTTTGGACAAGGAATTGAATGTCAGGGTCAACACATCGGTCGACAGGCTGGCGAGCGCCGTGTGCTGGATGCCATCGTAGAGCACCTTGTCGTAGACCTCGTCGGCCATCAGCACCAAATGGTGTTCGCGGGCAATTTGCACGAGACCGCGCAGCAACTCATCGCTGTACAAGGCACCGGTCGGATTGTTGGGGTTGATCACTACCAGGCCTTTTGTGCGGGGGGTGATTTTGCGCCGGATGTCATCCAGGTTGGGCATCCAGTCGTTCTCTTCATCGCACAAATAATGCACCGGTTTGCCACCGGAGAGTGAAGCCACCGCAGTCCACAAGGGGTAGTCGGGTGCAGGCACCAACAGTTCGTCGCCGTTGTCCAGCAAGGCATTGACCGCCATGGTGATGAGGTCGCTGGCACCATTGCCCAAATAGATATCGTCCAGCCCCACCCCCACCACGCCTTGCTGCTGGGTGTAATGCATGACAGCTTTGCGGGCAGAAAAAATACCCTTGCTGTCAGAATATCCAGCCGAGTTGGGCAGGTTACGGATCATGTCCTGCTGGATTTCTTCGGGTGCTTCAAAGCCAAACGGGGCCAAATTGCCGATGTTGAGCTTGATGATCTTCTGACCCTCATCCTCCATTTGCTTGGCCGCATCCACGATCGGACCGCGCACATCGTAGAGCACATTGGCCAACTTGGCCGATTTTTGTATGGGTTTCACTCGCCCCTCCGCAATCAGAGATCAGGGAAACCTATAATTTGACCACAGAAAAGCCC
>JBEBAJ010000100.1:0-8348 GCA_041158965.1 Pseudomonadota bacterium
GGTGATGATTTGCATGCGGGTTTGCGGCCCCAGGTCGGTGTCGTTGGCGATGAATGCGCCGCTGGAGGTTTCGGCCAGTCGCGCTTCGACCACGGGGTGGCGGCCGCCCCAGATCCGGATGCAGGGCGTGCGGACGAATTCGGGCATGCACCAGCGCAGCTTCAGGCCGCGCTCGGCCAGCGCCAGCAAGGCGTCCAGGCTGGCCAGCGCCTGCGCCAGTCGCACCAACTCGGGCACGTGCGGTTGCATGGCGTCGAGCAGTTGCTCATACAGCCATTTTTCACGGGCCAGGGCGCGCTCTTGCGCCGACAAGGCCTTGTCTTCGAAGGCCTTGAGCTCGGGGGTGATGAAACGTTCGGCGTTCTTGAGGGTTTGACGGCGACGGTAGTCGTCGGGTACCTTATCAATCTGGCCCTGCGTCACCTCAATATAAAAGCCATGCACCTTGTTGAACTGCACCCGCAAATTGGCAATGCCAGTGCGCACGCGCTCGCGCGCCTCCAGGTCCAGCAAAAAGCCGTCGCAGTTGTTCTGTATGGCGCGCCATTCATCCAGCTCAGCGTCAAAACCGTGGTTGATCACGCCGCCGTCGCGCACCAGGGCAGCTGGCTCGGGCAACAGGGCGCTTTGCAGCAACTCGGCCAAACCCGAGGGTGTGCCCAGGCTTGACCCCAACTCGGCCAGCGCCGGGGCTGTGCCCAGCAGGGGGCGCAATTGTTCAGCGCGTTGCATGGCCAAGCCCAAAGCCACCAGTTCGCGCGGGCGCACCTGGCGCAAGGCGGTGCGGGCACTGATGCGCTGCACATCGCTCATGCCCTTGAGGGCGTCGCGCAAAGCCCGCCATGGCCCGGCCCCGGCCTGATCGTCTGTGCCTTGCAGCGCCGCAATCACCTCTTGCCGTTGGGTCGCTACCGCACGGTCGCGTGGCGGCTCCAGCAGCCACTGCTTGAGCTGACGGCTGCCCATGCCGGTCATGCAGGTGTCCAGCAGCGAAAACAGCGTCGGGCTGTCCTCACCGCGAAGCGTTTGTGTCAGCTCCAGATTGCGCCGGGTGGCAGCTGGCAACTCAATCAGGCGGTCATCGCGCTCGACTTGCAGGTGTTGCACATGGGCCAGCGCCCGCCCTTGGGTGTGCTCGGCATAAGCCAGCAGGGCCCCGGCAGCGGCGTGGGCCTGGGGCAAATCTTCGGCTTGCCAGGCTTGCAGGCTTTGCGCCTGAAGTTGAGCCAGCAGTTTGCGCTGGCCAAGCAAGGCGTCAAACTGCCAGTCTGGCCGCTGCGCGTGCGGGCAGCTCAGGCGCAGTGCCGCCAGCTGATCGCGGCCCACGCCTTGGCTGCATATGACTTCGCTGGGGGCGATGCGGGCCACCCACTGCGCCAGTTCGTCGCTCGCGCACTGGGCCAGCCTGACCACCCCTTGGGTCACACTCAGCCAAGCCAGTCCGCAGCCATCGGCACGGGCGGCACGTGCGCCAAAGTGGATCGCCAACAGATACGACTCGGTTTTATCGGCCAGCAGTTCAAAGTCGGTCAGTGTGCCCGGGGTCACCACCCGCACCACCTGGCGCTCAACCGGCCCCTTCGATGCCCCCACTTCGCCCACCTGCTCACAAATGGCGACCGACTCACCGGCCTTGATCAGGCGTGCCAGATAAGTCTCGACCGAATGAAAAGGAACACCCGCCATGACCACCGGCTTGCCCGCCGATTGCCCGCGCTGGGTCAGGGCGATGTCGAGCAACCGAACAGCCTTTTCGGCGTCGTCAAAAAACAGCTCATAAAAGTCGCCCATCCGATAAAACACCAGCGTATCGGGGTGCTGCGCCTTGATGGCCAAGTACTGGGCCATCATCGGTGTGTGGCCGGCCTGGGCGTAGGCTTCGGCGGTGGCTGCAGCCTGCATGGGGGCGTTGACGGGCTGGTTAGGAGTCATTCAGCGGGTAAGCATTCTGGAGTGGACGGGTCAAGGGTTCAAACCGGCGCCTCGTCGTCGGTCGGCGCGACAGCCTTGGCCTGAGCCACGCTGGATTTATCGGCGACGCTGGCAAATTTGCTGTATTTGCCCAGCACCTGCACCATCTGGCCGTAAATGCGCGGGTTGCCCGCCAGGCATTCGCGTTGGTGCAAAAAGTCGGCCTCGCCGCTGAAGTTGCCCACCAAGCCACCGGCTTCGGTGATCAGCAACGATCCTGCGGCCACATCCCAGGGGGACAACCCGGTCTCAAAAAAACCGTCGGTGAAGCCCGCCGCCACATAGGCCAGATCGAGCGCGGCCGCGCCAGGGCGGCGCAGGGCGGCGGTGCGTCGCATCATGTCACCCATCAGTTGCAGGTACTCATCGATTGGGTCACCAGGTCGAAACGGGAAGCCGGTCGAGATCAGGCATTCACTCAGGCGGATTCGTTTGCCCACGCGCATGCGGCGTTCGTTCATAAAGGCACCACGGCCCCGTGTCGCGGTGAACAAATCGTTGCGGGTCGGGTCGTAGACCACCGCCTGTTCGATGCGGCCCTTGACTTGTAGGGCGATGCTGACGCAGTAAACGGGAAAGCCGTGAATGAAGTTGGTGGTGCCGTCCAGCGGGTCTATGATCCAGACATGGTCTGAATGCGGGTTGCCGTGGCTTTGCCCCGACTCTTCGGCCAAAATGCCATGGTCAGGGTAGGCCGTGAGCAGGGTCTGGATGATGGCTTCTTCAGAGGCCTGGTCCACCTCGGTGACAAAATCATTGGTCTGCTTTTGCGACACCCGCACAGCCTCGATGTCGAGCGCGGCCCGGTTGATGATGGCGCCGGCGGCACGTGCGGCCTTGATGGCCATATTGAGCATGGGGTGCAAAGAGGTGGACATGGATTGTGGGCCGGCATGAAACCGGCGCGATGAGCATAGATAAACCGAGCGGCGATGCGAACGGCGACAATCAACCCATTTTACGCCAGAAGCCATGAAAACCCGTTTCATCCTGATCGAGACCAGTCACGCCGGCAATGTCGGGGCCGCCGCCCGGGCCATGAAGGTCATGGGTTTTGATGAATTGGTCCTGGTCAGGCCACGTTGGGCCAATGTATTGCGGCGCGAAGAAACCATCCAGCGTGCCAGCGGGGCCTTGGATGTGTTGTCTCGCGCCCGCATCGTCGACACCCTCGATGAGGCCCTCGATGGCTTAAGCCATCTGTGCGCCACCGCCATGGTGGCGCGTGACTTTGGGCCGCCCACAGCCAGCCCGCGTGACCATCTGCCTACGCTGGCCCGGCAAACCCCTGCGCCGCTGGGGGTGGGTTTTTTGTTTGGCTCCGAGCGTTTTGGCATGAAAAACGAAGATGTGTACCGCTGTCATGTGGCAATCAGCATACCGACCAATCCTTCATTTGGCTCGCTCAATCTGGCCAGCGCGATTCAGGTCATCGCTTATGAGTGGCGTCTGGCCCTGGGGGGCTACGCCATCACTGACCCCCGCCCGCCTGCCGACCTGGCCGACGCACAGGCGGTGTCGGGCTTGTTGTCGCATCTGGAGCAGTCGCTGATCGAGATTGGTTTTTTAGACCCGCAGGCCCCTAAAAAACTCATGCCCCGCTTGCAACAACTCTTCAACAGGGCGCAACTCACCCAGGAGGAAGTCCATATCTTGCGTGGTGTCGCCAAACAAATGGCACGAGACAGCGGCCGGAAAGGGCTAGACTAAGGCCATGTTCAATCGCATCCGCTCTGACATTCAATGCATTTTGGACCGTGACCCGGCGGCCCGCAGCCGCTTTGAGGTCATCACTTGTTACCCCGGCTTGCACGCCGTCTGGATGCACCGCATGGCGCACGCCTGCTGGACCTCCGGCTTCAAATGGTTGGGCCGTGCCATCTCGCATCTGGCGCGTTGGTTGACCGGCATCGAAATCCATCCAGGGGCCATCATTGGCGAGCGGGTCTTTTTCGATCACGCCATGGGGGTGGTGGTCGGTGAGACCGCCGAAATTGGCGATGGCTGCACCATCTATCAAGGGGTTACGCTGGGTGGCACGTCCCTCTACAAAGGCGTCAAGCGCCACCCGACCTTGGGCAAAAACGTGGTGGTCAGCGCCGGGGCCAAGGTCTTGGGTGGCTTTGTCGTCGGTGACGGGGCCAAGATCGGCAGCAATGCCGTGGTCATCAAACCCGTGCCCCCCGGTGCCACGGCGGTGGGCATCCCGGCGCGCATCATCGAATCGACTGAGGGGGTCAGTGCCGATGTGTCGCCCGTGCCCTCATTCAATGCCTATGGCATCACCCAGCAGGAAGACCCACTCAGCCAAGCCTTGCGCAAGCTCATTGATCACGCCGCCCAGCAAGAGCGACAGATCGAGCAGTTGCGCACTGCGCTGGCGAAAATTTCGCCCGAGGCCTGCGCTGACTTGGCCCAGGGCGCCGATCAGCTGCCGGTGGATCAACTCAACAAAATGGTCTGAAGTGCTTCGGGTCACGCTTGACGCAGGCCCGATATGGTTCAGACCCGGCGCGATCTGATGGCCGTTTTGGGGCGAAAGGCCTTGCAGAATTCGTCGCGCGTTTCCATATAGGGCCCGCCGATCAAGTCGATGCAATAAGGCACGGCGGCAAAGATGCCATCGACCAAAGTTTTGCCATCCGGGCCTTTGAGGCCCCCCAGGGTTTCCTGAATCGACTTGGGCTGCCCGGGCAGGTTGATGATCAGGCTTTGCCCCCGGATCACCGCCACTTGGCGCGACAAAATGGCCGTGGGCACAAAGCGCAGGCTGATCTGGCGCATCTGCTCACCAAAGCCCGGCATGACCTTGTCGGCCACGGCCAGGGTGGCCTCCGGGGTGACATCGCGCAATGCCGGGCCGGTGCCGCCGGTGGTCAGCACCAGCGCACACCCCTGTTGACACAAATCGATCAGGGCTTGGCTGATGCGATCTTGCTCGTCCGGGATGAGCACAGGCACAAATTCAATCGGGTTGTACAGCGCCTGGCTCAGCCATTCGCGCAAGGCAGGCAGGCCCTTGTCCTCATACACGCCCGTCGACGCACGGTCACTGACCGACACGATGCCCACTTTCACGGGCTCACAGCGTGCATCGGCCTCGGGCAGGTGGGTGTCAGCTTGATTCATGGTCGACCAGATGATGCTTGATGATCTGAAACAGTTCGCGATAGGCTCGGCCTTGGCGCGGGGCCAGGCCCTGCGATTCGGTTTTGGCGTTCGCCGGGTTGTCTTTGCGGGCTTGGCGCATCAGGGCGCGCAGTTGCTGGCTGTCGCTCTCTGGAAAAGCCGACATCCAGTCGGACAGGGCCTCATCGGTGGCGATCAGGGCGTCACGCCACTGCTCGGCCTGATGCAAAAGGGCGGTCTCGGCAGCACTGCCCTTGCTTTGGTCCGTCAGGGCCTGCTGGATGGCCGCGATATCGTCTTCACCCAGCAGCCGCATGAGCTTGCCCACGTATTGCATTTGGCGACGGCGTCCTTCGAAGTTCGTGATCCGACCCGCCTCATCGATGGCTTCGAGCAGTGGGTCGTTCAGGTGGCCTTGCGCCAGCAATCGCTCGCGCAAGTCGCGGCGCAGGGTCAAAATCGACTCACCCAGGGCCTGCCGCTCGGCGCTTTCGCGTTTAAGGTCGGTTTTGCTGGCGCTTTCGGTGCCTTTGAGCTCGGCTTTGAGGGCCAGGTCCATTTCGCTGCCTTCGGCAACAAAAACGCCTTTGACAAAATAGCCTTTTTTCGGTTTTCGTGACATACGGCAAGTATCATAGCCCCACCTATGAGCCAAGACAAAAATACACACCGCCCGCTGCCGGGTTTTCAGTACAGTCGCCGTCAATTCGAAGACATGGTCGACGCGGCCCTTGCTCACGCCCGCCGTCTGGGGGCCACCGACGCCGGGGCTGAAGCCTCAGAGGGCTGTGGCCTGAGTGTGTCGGTGCGCAAAGGCGAGCTCGAGAACATCGAGCGCAACCGCGACAAGTCGCTGGGCATCACGGTCTACCTCGGTCAGCGGCGTGGCAGCGCCAGCACCTCCGACTTTTCAGGGCAGGCGATTGAGCGCACGGTGCAGGCCGCTTACGACATTGCCCGCTTCACCGCTGAAGACCCTGCCGCCGGGCTGCCCGACGAGGCCGACATCGCCCGCGAGCACCCCGACCTCGACCTCTACCATCCTTGGGACGTCGACAGTGAGCGGGCCGCCGAACTGGCCCTGCGCTGCGAGGCCGCCGCCCTCAAAACCGATGCGCGCATCACCAACAGCGAAGGTGCAGCCGTGTCTGCCCAGCAAAGCCATTTTTTCAGCGCCCATACCCGGGGTTTCCGGGGTGGCTACGCCAGCTCTCGCCACAGCCTGTCGGTGGCCCCCATTGCCAGTGTCGGCGAGGACATGCAGCGCGACGCCTGGTACAGCTCGATGCGCCGCGCCAGCGACATGGCCAGCCCCGAAGCAGTGGGTCGTTACGCCGCCGAACGCGCACTCAGCCGCCTGGGCTCGCGCAAGATCAGCACCCGCACCTGCCCGGTGCTGTTCGAGTCCACCCTGGCCGCCGGTCTGCTGGGGCACTTCATTCAGGCCATCAGTGGCGGGGCACTTTACCGAAAAAGCACTTTTTTGGTCGACTCACTGGGCAAGCAGGTCTTTCCCAAGCACATCCGCATCCACGAGGACCCCTACGTGCCCATGGGCAAAGGCAGTTCGCCTTTTGACGAAGAGGGTGTGCGCCCGCAAAAGCGGGACATCGTGAGCGATGGCCGCGTGCAGGGCTATGTGCTGGGCAGTTATTCGGCCCGCAAACTCGGCATGCGCACCACCGGCAACGCGGGTGGCTCACACAACCTGGCCCTCACCTCAAGCCAGACCCGCGCAGGCGACGACCTCAACGCCATGTTGCGCAAGCTGGGCACGGGCTTGTTTGTGGTCGAACTCATGGGGCAGGGCGTGAACTACGTCACCGGCGATTATTCGCGCGGGGCCAGCGGCTTTTGGGTCGAAAACGGCCAGATCGCCTACCCGGTCCAGGAGATCACCATAGCCGGCAGCCTACCGCAGATGTTCAAAGGCATCCAGGCGGTCGGCGCCGACACCTACAACTACGGTGCCAAAACGGTCGGATCGGTGCTGATCAACCGCATGAAAATCGCCGGATCCTGAAACCCGGCACAAACCCCCTACAGCAACACCAGGCGCTCCAGGGTTTCTGCCTGGGCAATGCCCTCGGCGGCTTCAATCCCTTCTGCCCCTTCTCCTGCCGCTCTTGCCTCTCCTGCTTCTGAACCCAAGCCCTGGGCTTCGCCTGACCCTGATTGCAGCCCCGTACCACCTTCAGGGGTCAATGAACCGTCCTTGCCGACGGGCTCTGTGGGCGTCAAGGTATTCTCATTTGGCAAGTTTTCGCTCGAATGAATGCGCAGACTGTTTTCATTGGGGGTGTTCCGAGCCCGCTTACAAAGCGGCTTCAGGAGGCTCGGTGCTGGTGGTCTGCGCAGGCTCCGCAGAGGCCTGTGCATCGTTCTGTGCCTGATGGGTGCTGTTGGGCTCTGTGTCTCGATTCGAAGCGTCGTCAGAGCCATCCCGCCGGTCTGGCCTGTTCTGATCCTTCTTCTTCGATGCGGCTTCCATCTCCAAATTCTCTCGGGCACTGCGTTCGGCCGCACGCCTTTCATTGCTGGAGCCCACCAATATGTCGATGTTTTCGGTTTGATACATCGGGTCATAGACATACGCCGAAGGCCTCGCGCTTTGGCTCGACTGCTCCAGGTATCGGTTGACATGCAGGTTGGGCACGAGAGCGCCGTTAAAGATATTGCGCACCAGGTCTAGGTGGCCAACATCATCATCTCCCAATGGTTCGAGGACCACATATCGGCGCTGAAGCTGAAGGTCTGGGGCAGGTTTTGAGATGCTGATGACCCGAAATCGGGCATTGCTCCTCAACAGGAACTCGGACGATGACTTTTGTTGACTCTTCAGCATCTTGGGTTTCAAGGAAGAAGGATCAGGGAAACCATCGCTCGGTTGATCAAATGTGGCAAATTTATAGCCGGAGATGTCGATGCCCGGTACTTTGCCATTGTTTTGGATGACAAAAATAATCTCCTCTTCCCGGGCTTGTTCCAAAGAATTCGGGTTGGTGCTGGCCTCGCCCCCGAATTGGGCCGATGAATAACGCAAAAGAACCGAGTCTGGCTCCAAAGAGGTCGAGGTCAGGGCGGTCTCGTAAACCACATCACCGACTTTGATGCCGTACTTTTTGTTCCAGCTGCGCAACGCCGGATCCCTGAGGTTTTCCTGGTACTCGGTGCTGGTCGTGTAAGTGAGTTGCAGGGCACGCGACACCCGGAAAAGCAGGTTGTTTTGTTCAAAAAATCCCGAGTTC
>JBEBAJ010000101.1:0-8328 GCA_041158965.1 Pseudomonadota bacterium
ATCAGCAGGCCAAAGGCGATGCGGTACCAGGCAAAAGGGACAAAGCTGTGGGTGGCGATGTAGCGCAGCAGCCAGCGCACGCACAGCCAGGCGCTGATGAAGGAAAACACCAGTCCGACCACGAACATGGGCAAGTCGGGCCAAGCGAGTATGTCGCGTTGCTTGTACAGGCTGTAGGCCCCGGCGCCTATGAGTGTGGGCATGGCGAGGTAAAAAGAAAAATCTGTGGCGGCCTTGCGGCTGAGGCCCAGCCACATGCCGCCGATGATGGTCGCGCCGCTGCGGCTGGTGCCCGGCACCATGGCCAGACATTGCACCAGACCGACTTTGAGTGCGTCGCGCGGGGTCATGTTCTCGACATGGTGGATGCGGATCAGATCTTCCGGGTGATCGTGGCTGCTGCGTGGGCGCATGCGCGCCTCGGTCCACAAAATGATGAACCCGCCCAAAATAAAAGTGGTGGCCACCACCTGGGGCGTGAACAAGTGCGTCTGTATGGCCTTGCCAAAGAGCAAGCCCAGCGCCACTGCCGGCAAAAACCCGATGAAGACGTTGGCGGCGAATCGGCGCGCCTCGCGCTGTTGCGGCAGCGCGAGCAAAGTGCCCCACACTTTTTGCCAGTACACCAGAATGACGGCAAAGATGGCCCCGGTCTGGATGGCGATGTCAAAGACCTTGGCTTTTTCGTCATGAAAGCCCAGCAAACTGCCCGCCAAAATGAGGTGCCCGGTGGAAGAGATGGGTAAAAACTCGGTCAGGCCTTCGACCACGCCCATGAGGGCGGCTTTGATCAAGATGACGAAATCCACGCTGTCTCCTAGAGGAGTCGCCATTATCGCCGCAGCCGGGTCGGCTCAGCCACGCACCGCGTGCGGCACAACGGATGATCGAGCGTGCCGCACTCCACTAGAATCTGGGCATGTCTTTCAGTGCCCCACCCTCTGCCGACCCAGGCCATTGCCCAGCAGCCGCCCCCAGCCACTTTTTGCGCCAGATCATCGAGCAAGACCTGGCCCAAGGCACTTATGCCCAAAGGCGCTGGGCGGGGACGCCGGGCGATGCGGCGCACCATGCCCAGGGGCAGCCCGACCCGGCCAAAATCAGAACCCGCTTTCCGCCCGAGCCCAATGGCTATCTGCATTTGGGCCATGCCAAAAGCATATGCCTGAATTTCGGACTGGCACGCGACTATGGCGGCGTGTGCCATTTGCGCTTTGACGACACCAACCCGGAAAAAGAAGACACCGAGTTTGTGCACAGCATCATTGATGCGGTGCGCTGGCTGGGCTTTGACTGGGCACAACCGGGGCAGGCCCGGGGCAGCGCCGCGCCCTATCAGGCCAGCGATTATTTTGACTTCATGTACCGGGCCGCTGAGGCGCTGATCGAGGCTGGCCAGGCCTATGTGGACGAGCAAAGCGCAGAAGAGATGCGAACCAACCGGGGCGACTTCACCACCCCCGGCAAAAACAGCCCCTTTCGCGAGCGCAGCCCGGCCGAGAATCTGGCCCGCTTTCGCGAGATGCGCGAAGGCAAGCACCCCGACGGGGCCATGGTCTTGCGCGCCAAGATCGACATGGCCTCGCCCAACATCAATATGCGCGACCCGGCCATTTATCGCATCCGCCACGCCGAACACCACCACACCGGCAAGCGTTGGTGCATCTATCCCATGTACACCTTCGCGCACCCGATTGAGGATGCGCTGGAGCAAATCACCCACAGCATATGTACGCTGGAGTTTGAAGACCAGCGCCCGTTTTACGACTGGCTGCTGCAACGCCTGATCGAGTCTGGCTTGCTGGCTTCACCGCCCCCCCGGCAGCACGAATTCGCACGCCTGAACCTGACTTATGTGGTGACCTCCAAGCGCAAGCTGGCCCAACTGGTGTCAGAAGGCCGGGTCAGCGGTTGGGATGACCCGCGCATGCCCACCATCGTGGGCCTGCGCCGCCGGGGTTACACGCCCGAGAGCCTGCATCTGTTCACCGACCGGATCGGGGTCACGAAGTCTGACAGCTGGATCGACTACAGCGTGCTGGAAGGCTGCCTGCGCGAAGACCTGGAGCACAAGGCCCATCGTGGCATGGCCGTGCTCGACCCGGTCAAGCTGGTGTTGAGCAATTGGGCCGAGGTGTTTGGCTCGGCCCTCTACACCGAGCTTTGCACCCAGCCTGCCCTGCCCGCCAGTGCCATGCCAGAGGGCATGGCACCGCCGCCTGAGCGCGTGTTCAAGATCGGGGCCGAGGTCTGGATTGAGCGGGAAGACTTTGAGGAAGTGCCCCCCAAGGGCTATAAACGGCTTTTCCCGGGCCATGTGGTGCGCTTGAAGGGGGGCTATGTCATCGAATGCACCGGCTGCAGCCGCGACGCACAAGGCCGGGTGAGCGAGGTATATGCCAAGGTCATTGCCGGCACCAAGAGCGGCACCCCCGGGGCCGACAGCGTGAAAGCCAAAGCGGCCATCACCTGGGTCGGCGTGGCCGATGGGGTGAGCGCCGAGATCCGCCTGTACGACCGTTTGTTTGCCGATGCCCACCCCGACGCGGGCGGTAAAGACTTTTTACAGGCGATCAACCCCGACAGCCTGAAAGTCGTGCAGGGCTATGTGGAACCTTCGCTGGCGCTGGCCGCGCCCGATCAGAAATTCCAGTTTGAGCGCCACGGCTATTTCGTGGCTGACCGCAAGGACCACAGTGCCAACAAGCCTGTGTTCAACCGGGCGGTGGGGCTGAAAGACAGCTGGGGCAAGTGAGGGATCAGGGGGTCAGGGGCGCGTCGACTGACACCCAGACCCGCCCGTTCTCTATCCGGACTGGCCAAACCCGCACGGGCTCACAAGCCGGGCCAAACATGGCCTCGCCGGTGTGCAGGCTGAAGCGGCCCTGGTGCAGGGGGCATTCGATCTCTGCGCCGACCACCCAGCCCTCGCACAGGCGTGCGGGGCCGTGGCTGCAGGCGTTGTCGATGGCGTGCACCTGACCCGCCACACTGAACAAGGCCACCTCAAGGCCTTGCACCGTCACGGCAATGCCCGCGTCTTCAAACAAATCGGCCTGTGCGGCCACGTCATGCCATTGGCTCATGGTGTGGACAGTCAAATGGGATAGATGAGGGAATTGGGGATCATCTCGGAGTCATAGACGCACAAGCGTCGCGCAAAACGCCAGCCTGACCCGTTGGGCACAATCTCGTCGATGTAGCGCCCCACATTGAAGACCGTGCTCAATTGGTCGTATTTGGTGCGAAACACCGCGTAGTTGGCCTCAGCATGAATGCGCTCGGGCGTGTATTGTTGAATGAGCGGGGCCGAGACCACATGGCGTTGGTAATAGGGGTCGTGATAGAGCGTCTCTTGAATGCCATAGACCCGATCGAGCAACATGCCCTTGCTGGTCAGCGACAGGGTGGCCAGCGGAAAGCCCCGTTCGTGGTTTTCGCGTGGCTGAATCTGGTAGACGCAATCATCGACAAAAAAATCGGGCCAACGGTCAAACCGCCCTGCGTCGAGCACGGCGGCGTAGTCGCTGTAGAGTTGCTGGATCTGTAGCCAGGTGCCAAAGTCGATCATGGCGTCTCCATCACCTTCCGCCAATAGGCATACATGCCTCTGATCAGGGTCTCGGTCACCATGTGATCGGTTTCGCCCACCTCTTTGCCACCCAACTCGGCCAGGGTGCGGTGCGAAGGCAGGGTTTCAAAAGCCTGCTGCGACAACTCAATCACCTCTCCATCGTCGGCACTGACAAAGCCAGCCGGCCCAAACAAGTTGGCCTGCCGCAGGCGGCGCTGGTGCATGGCATTGTCATCATCTGCGAAACCAAAATGGGTCCAGACAAAATCGAACGCCCCATGCCCATCTGGCTGAATGTGACGGGTCGAAACGCTGTTGACCTGCTGCTGAAATATCACGCTCGGGAACAGCGTGGTCATGACCGCCGTGGGCCCTCCCCACCAAGGCTCGGGCACGATGTCCAAAAAACTCGGGTCGTGCAACTGCATGCCTGCCTTGAAGCTGCTGACCTGGGTCACCTGTGCGGCCTGCCCGCTGGCCTGCCCGCCACTGCCCCGGGTCGAGATCATGGCGGCATGGCGATGGTGGGCGTCCATGCGCAACTCAGATTTGTTATCAGCCCGCCACAAGCCAAAGGTGACAAACCAGGTGTGCAACAAACCGGGGTGGTAGGGGTCTTTGATGTTTTCTTGCATCAACTTCCAATTGCCCGGGATGCGTTGGCGGTTGTAGCCCAAGATCTTGAGCTGGCGGCCATTGAATAGGCGATCAAAATAAGACAGGATGGTCGGCCCCATGAACTCTTCGAGCGACTCGACCTGAGGGTCAAACGAAGCGAATACCACCCCACCCCGGGTCGCCACCTTGAGCTGGCGCAGACCATGGTCCTTGGGGTCAAAGTCGGCAGGCATGCCGCCCTGAACCTTGCCGTCCTGGCGCACCCCACGCCGGAATGGCACCCCTTGCAACTGACCATCCAGCGCATAACTCCATTGGTGGTAAGGGCAAACAAAGCCCTGCGTGTTGCCGTGGCGCTCCCGACAAAAAGCCATGCCCCGATGGGCGCAAATGTTCTCCACCACATGAACTGAGCCATCTGTGCCACGCACCATGATGACCGAGCGCTCGCCGACCTTGGTTCGCCTGAAGTCACCCGGGTTGGGGATTTCGGCTTCGAGGCCCACATAACACCAGTGCTTTTCGTAAAAAAAACGTTGCAGCTCCTTCTGGTGCAATTCGTGCCCAGTGTAGACCGCAAAAGGAATGCGCGAAGTCGATTCAGAGGGCCACAGGACAGGTTGATCAGACATGGGGTCACTCGGGCATAAAAAACCTTCAGGGGCGCACCCAGACCTGGGTGCGCCAAAACGGCCCCAGATAGCCCCGCACTTGCAATTGACGCCCCCCTTCGATGGGGGTGAGGCGAACCCGGTACAGCTTGCCCTCTTCAGGGTCAAGAATTTGCCCGCCTTCCCAGTGGGTGCCGTTGGCAGAGGGCTTCACATCGCGAATGATTTCCAGGCCGATGATGGGCTGGTTTTTGCGGTCGTCGGTACAGGCTTCGCAACGCTCAAGAGCCGTCGAAGAGGCGTTCAGGCTTTGACTGATGCGCCCGGTGAGCACGCCGCCTTTTTCGCTGATGGTGACGATGCTGCGTGCCTGCCCGGTCTTGTCGTCGATGGTTTTCCAGTCGCCCACCGGGGTGGGGTTTTGAGCCAATGCCCACGCCGGTGCCAACAGGCAGAGCACCCCCCAAAGGTTGCCCTTCATTGCATGGGGCCCTTGAGGGCTTCGGGGATGGGCAAGGGCATGACGGGTATGCCCTCTTCCAGCAGTTCGCGGGTTTCCTGGGCCGACACCTGGCCACGGATTTGCCGCTCTTCGGTTTCACCGTAATGGATTTTGCGGGCCTCTTCGGCAAACTTGTCCCCGACATCGACCGTATGGGCCATGACATGGCGAACCATCTTGAGCCAGGCGGCCTGAATTTCGGAGGATGGCGCAGCCGGGGTCGGCAGCGAGGCCGGATCGGCAGAAGATGCTGGCAGGGCTTCACGCGCCCCGGAGAGGTTGAGCCTGGGCGCGCTCAGGCGTTTGCTCACCTGATGGCTGGCACACACCGGGCACTGCACGAGTTGTCGGCTCAGCTGGGACTGAAAATCATCCTCGCTGCCGAACCAACCCTCGAATTCGTGCTGGTGTTCACACTGAAGATCCAGAACTTTCATGGCCGCATTATCGGACAAATACGACCACGGGGAAATGCGACCCGGGCAGAGCCCTAAGTGCCCGCGGGTCTTGTTCTGGTCAGCTGCCCAGCGACTGCACGATGGCGGCCGCGCACAAGGTCATCAGGCCGCCGGGCATGATGCCCAGCAACAACACCAGTGCGCCATTGATGGACAACACCACCCGCACGTCTTTGCCGGCACTGACGGCGGTGGCGGTGATCGGGTTGTCGAAGTACATGACCTTGATGACCCGCAGGTAATAGAAAGCGCCAATCAGCGACATGATGACGGCAAACACGGCCAACACCAGGCTGCCGGTCTGACCCGAGGCGATCAGGGCCTGCAAGACCGAGAGCTTGGCATAGAAGCCCACCATCGGGGGCACACCTGCCAAAGAGAGCAGGCTGATCGCCATGATGGCCGCGTACAAGGGGCTGCGCTGGTTCAGCCCTGAGAGGTCGCTGATTTCCTCGCTCTCAAAGCCTTCGCGAGCCAACAACAAAATGATGCCGAAGGTGGCCAAGGTGGTCAGCACATAGGTCACGATGTAGAACATGGCTGAGCTGTAGGCATTGGCGGCCGGGGCTGAGTCACCCCCCACCACCCCAGAGAGCAGGCCGATCAACACAAAGCCCATCTGGGCGATGGTGGAAAAGGCCAACATGCGTTTGAGGTTGGTCTGCGCAATGGCGGCCAGATTACCCACCAGCAACGAGGCCACAGCCAGTACGGTCAACATTTGTTGCCAGTCATTGGCCAGCGGCATCATGCCATCGACCAAGAGGCGCATGACCAATGCGAAAGCCGCCAGCTTGGGGGCACCGCCGATCATCAGCGTCACAGCCGTGGGGGCACCCTGATAGACATCGGGCACCCAGGTGTGGAAAGGCACCACGCCCAGCTTGAACGCCAAGCCGCACACCACAAACACCACCCCCAGCACCAGCACCTGATGCTTGATCTGGCCGCTGGCGATGATGGCAAACACCTCGGACACATCGAGCGTGCCAGTGGCCCCGTACAACATGGACAAGCCATACAGAAGGAAACCGCTGGCCAGCGCGCCCAGCACGAAGTACTTCATCGCGGCCTCGGTGGCCACGGCGCTGTCGCGGCGCAGGGCCACCAGGGCATAGCTGGACAAGGTCAGAAGCTCCAGGCCCAGATACATGACCAAAAAGTGATTGCCTGAGATCATCACGAACATGCCCAACAGCGACAGCAGGCTCAGGCTGAACAGCTCGCCACCGCGCAACATGTCACGATCAGCGGCGTAGGGACGCCCATAGACCAGGGTGACCGCAACGGCGATGGCGGCAAAACACTTCAGCCAATTGCCCATCGGGTCGGAGACGACCATATTGCCAAAGCCGTAGGCCGTGCCTTCGGTCATGGCGTATTGGGCATGCACATAGGCCAGCACCACCAGGGTCAGCAAAGTGAGGCCATAAGTCAGGCGACGGCCCCGTGAGGTCACACCCAGATCGACCAGGGCGATGACACAGGCCGAGATCAGCAGGAAAATTTCAGGGGCAGCGACGACCCAGCTTGCAATGTCCATGGTTCTTTTCCTATCAGTTGGGCAGCTTGGACTGGGCCACGTGGCTCAGCAACTGGGCCACCGACGCGTCCATGACATCGGTGAAGGGCTTGGGGTACACGCCCATGGCAATGACAGCCACAGCCAACAAGGCCAGCATCAGGTATTCACGGGCGTTGATGTCTTGCAGCTCACGGACATGGTCGTTGGTGACAGGGCCCAAGTAGACCCGCTTGACCATCCAAAGGGTGTAGGCGGCACCGAAAATCAGCGCTGAAGCCGCCGCCATGCCGACCCAGAAATTGACCTCGACTGCCGCCAGAATCACCATCCACTCGCCCACAAAACCTGCAGTGCCGGGCAGGCCGCAATTGGCCATGGCAAACAGCAGGGCAAAGGCCGAGAACTTGGGCATGGTGTTGACCACGCCGCCGTAGCTGGAGATCTCGCGGGAATGGACGCGGTCATACAAGACCCCGATGCACAAGAACATGGCGCCGGAGACAAAGCCGTGCGCGATCATCTGCACCAGACCACCGGCCACGCCCAATTCGTTGAAGAGGAAAAAGCCCAAAGTGACAAAACCCATGTGGGCGACCGATGAATAAGCCACCAGCTTTTTCATGTCTTGCTGCACCATGGCGACCAGGCCCACATAAATGACGGCCACCAGCGACAAACCCACCATCAGGCCGGCCCACTCGTGCGAGGCGTCGGGGGCGATGGGCATGGAAAAGCGCAAGAAGCCATAGGCCCCCAGCTTCAGCATGATGGCCGCCAGCACCGCTGAACCCCCGGTGGGGGCTTCCACGTGGACATCGGGCAACCAGGTGTGCACCGGCCACATCGGCACCTTGACCGCAAAAGCGGCAAAAAAGGCGAAAAACAACATGGTCTGCACCGCGCCCGGCAAGGGCAGCTGATGCCATTCGAACAAATCAAAGCTGCCCCCCGACACGAGGTAGAGGTAAATCAGCGCGATCAGCATGAGCAAGGAGCCCAGCAAGGTGTAGAGGAAAAACTTGAAGGCGGCGTAAATCTTG
>JBEBAJ010000102.1:0-8266 GCA_041158965.1 Pseudomonadota bacterium
TGTATCAGGGGCAGGTCAGCGGGCAAGATCAACCAGCCCTGGGCGGCGGGTGTGGCGGCGACCCCGGTGGCGATGCTCGTGCCCATGCCCTGCTCCTCATGGTGGGCGGTGTCGGTAGGGGTGACCAAGTGCCAGGGCAGGCCACTGGCCCGCACGGCGGCCAGCACATGGTCAAGCACAGTGCGGCCGGCCAGAGGGGCTTGTAACTTGCCTGTGGTGCCCCCCGCAGCGCGGAAGCGGCTGCCCGCACCTGCCGCCAAGACGACCACCGTGGGGGCAGGGTCGGGCGGCCGGGTGGTGGAAGTCGGGCTCATGGGGCCAGTCGCTGGCGCACCCAGGCGCCGTCGACCAGGCTGTAGCGCAGTCGATCGTGCAGGCGGCTGCGCCGGCCCTGCCAAAACTCAAAGCGGTCGGGTACCAGCCTGTAGCCGCCCCAGTGTCCGGGGCGTGGCGGCGACAGCAAAAACTTGGCGCCATAGGTGGCCGCGTTTTTCACCAGCACCGAGCGGTCAGCAATCACCTCGCTTTGCGGGCTGGCCCAGGCACCAATGCGCGAATCGAGCGGGCGGGTGGCGTAGTAGGCGTCGCTCTCAGCGTCGCTGGTTTTTTCTACCCGACCCTCAATGCGCACCACCCGTTCCAGCTCAACCCAATGAAACTGCAATGAGGCAAACGGGTTGCCGGCCAAATCACGCCCCTTGCGGCTTTGGTAGTTGGTGTACCAGACCATGCCGCGCTCGTCGCAACCTTTCAGCAGAACCACCCGCGAGTTGGGGCGCAGATCGGGCCCCACTGTGGCCAAGGTCATGGCGGTGGGCTCGGGAATTTCGCCTTGAATGGCCTCTTGCAGCCATCGGTCAAACTGGGCAAAGGGGCTGGCATCAGAGGCGGTTTCGTCCAGCTCGGCGCGTTCGTAACTTTTGCGCAAATCGGCAAGATTGGGTTTCATGGCACTGCGGGGGTGGGGCTGCGGTTGAGCTTTAGGGTTTGAGCAGGGTGGCAAAGTTTTTTTCAAACTTGGCCACCTTGGGGCCGACCACAAAGGCGCAATAGCCCTGGTTGGGGTGCTGCTCAAAGTAGTCTTGGTGATAGCCCTCGGCGGGGTAGTAGCAGCGCAGCGGCTCGACCTCGGTCACGATGGGCGAGGAAAAGCTGCGTTGCGCGGTCAGTTGCGCGATGTAAGCACGCGCCAACTCCAGGTCAGCCGGATCTTCTGAGTAAATGCCGCTGCGGTACTGCGGCCCCACGTCGTTGCCTTGGCGGTTCAAGGTGGTGGGGTCATGCACAGCAAAGAACACTTGCAGGATTTCGGCCAAGCTAGTCAGCGCCGGGTCATATTGCAACCGCACCACCTCGGCATGGCCGGTTTCACCCGAGCAGACCTGCTCATAGGTGGGGTGTTCGATGTGGCCGTTGGCATAGCCCGATTCGACATCGGTGATGCCCTTCATGCGGACATACACGGCCTCGGTACACCAAAAACAGCCGCCGCCCAAGGTGATGGTTTTGTGGTTCATGAGGAGATGATAGTGGGTTTGGGTTGGACTTGGGTCTCGGCTCTAAAACACACCGACCCAAACCCCATACACCGCTATAAATGGAGGGATGAGTCCAGCCAGGCCCTGGCCGAGCATGGTGGCATTTGGGTCATTGAGCTTAAAAAATGTCACTGGCCAGAGGTTGTGAACGAAGAACAAAGGTGGCTAAAATGGTTCAAGGAAGGGCAAATGTTGGATGATGTCAATCTGCCCGATTGGATGCAAACCCCTGAAATGAGGAAAGTCATGACGGTACTGCATCAGTTTTCTGACAAGGAAGAAAATGACCATACCTATGCATCGCGCCTGGATTATCAGCGCACGCAGTTGACGATTGAGCATTGGGCAAAAGAAAGTCTTGATCAACTGACAAGAGCCAAGCAGGAATTGGATCAGATCGAGCACAAGTTGTCTGATACCGAGCACAAGTTGTCTGATACTGAACACGCGCTGCAAGAGGCATTGGCAGAGATTCAACGACTCAAATCTGGGCAAGGCTGAGACTAAAGGTCAGTGCACTTTCTTTTGTTCCAGATCCCAATCACAGTGAACACATGGTGATGGGCGTCCTGGTTCATTCGGGTTTTAAGTCAAAAAATAGATGTAAATATGACCATCAGAACCATCCTCAAAATGGGTGACCCCCGGCTGCTGCAAGTCAGCGCACCGGTGCAGGCCTATGACACCCCCGAGCTTCACGCTTTGTTGCAAGATCTGCGTGACACCATGCGGGCCGCCAATGGGGCGGGCATTGCGGCTCCGCAAATAGGTGTGAACCTTCAGGTGGTGATTTTTGGCAGTGGCAAAGTCAACCCGCGCTACCCGCAGTACGAACCTATTCCGCCCACGGTATTGATCAACCCGACCATCACCGTGCTAGATGCCACCGAGGAAGAGGGCTGGGAGGGTTGTTTGTCGGTGCCCGGGATGCGCGGCGTCGTGCCGCGCCCGCGCCGGGTGCGCTATGAGGGGTTTGACGAGCTTGGGCAGCACATAGAGCGTGAGGCCGAGGGTTTTCATGCCCGGGTGGTACAACATGAGTGCGACCACCTGTGGGGCAAGCTCTACCCCATGCGGGTGCGAGACTTTAGCCGATTTGGCTATATCGACGTGCTGTTTCCCGAGGTCAAAGACGCCTGACGCCGCAAGTGAGCTCCTGGCTCAGTCCGCAGGGTCGGCCAGCCGCACCAAGCGCTCCAGCGCCGCATCGCGGATGCCCCATTCGCGCAGGCACTGCAGGGTGCTGACAGCGTAATCCAGTGTGTGGCCATAGCGTCCGCCCACCCGGTCGGCGAAGATGGCACGGTATTGCGCATCGCTCAAGGGGCCCGTGTGGCTGGGGTGATTGCGAGGCAAGATGAAACTCAGGGCGCGCACCACCCCTTGCCCGGTGTGGCAGTTCAGCCATCGGGGCAGATAAACCTTGCTGGGCATTTCGCGCGCCCACAATGACCCCAGGGCCGCGTCCACATGCTGAGCGGGCACGCGCATGGCCACGCCTTGGCAACTGCCCCCGGGCAGCAGGGCAAATACCAGACCGGGGCGCTCGGGCGTGCCCCGATTGATGCGGCTCCACATCTTGAGCGCGCGGTGCCAACCGTGCACCTGCGCCAAACGCCGCTCTGCCACCTCGATGTCAGGGCGCCATATCAGCGAGGCATAACCAAACACCCACAGGTCACCTGTGCCGCCCCATTCGCGCTGGATGCACTCAATGGATTGAGGATCGTGGATGACCCTGTCACGCATGGGTACTGCCAGACGGTGTGTTCAGCCGTGCGTGCCGTTTTGGATCAGCTCGACTTTGTAACCATCGGGGTCTTGGACAAAGGCGATGATGGTGCTGCCACCCTTGACCGGTCCTGCCTCGCGTGTGATGGTGCCACCAGCGGCGCGGATTTTTTCGCAGGTGGTGGCGACATCGTCCACCCCGAGTGCGATGTGACCGTAGGCGCTGCCCAAATCGTACTTTTCGACACCGTAGTTGTAGGTCAGCTCCAACTCAGCCTGGCCCGGATTTTTGTCATAGCCGACAAACGCCAGCGAGTACTTTTGATCGGGGCGGTCGGTGGTGCGCAGCAACTGCATGCCCAGCACACGGGTGTAAAAATCTATCGAGCGTTGCAGGTCTCCGACCCGCAGCATGGTATGTAGGAATCTCATGGATGGCTTTCAATGTCAACGGGGGCGTCAGCCCCTTTGCCACGCCCTCACACCCGCTATCGTATGATGATCGCCGTCTAAACACAATCGACCCGAGAGCAAACCCATGGCCGCCATCGAAATCCTCAAAGTCTCAAAACTTTTGCCTTTTTTGACCGACGATCTGTATGCCCGATACACGGTGCATGAACTCGACGACCTGAAAGACCCCTCGGCCCTGAGCCGCGTGCGGGCCATTGTGGGCGGGGGTGAGAGCCGCATAGATGGCGAATTGCTGGATCGCTGCCCGCAAGCCAAGGTGGTATCTTGCTTTGGCGTGGGATATGACGGCGTCAACACTCAGGCGGCGGTAGAGCGTGGGGTGGTGGTGGGACACACCCCGGATGTGCTCAACGACGAGGTGGCCGATTTGGGCTTGGGCCTCATTCTGTCCATCGCCCGACAGATTCCGCAGGCCGATCAGTATGTGCGCAGTGGCCGCTGGGCGCAGGCCCCGTTCCCCTTGCAACGCAAAGTCACGGGGGCCAGATTGGGATTGGTCGGCATGGGCCGCATCGCCAAGGCGATTGCCAAGCGTGCCGAGGCGTTCAGCATGTCCATCGCCTACACGGCCCGCACGGCCAAGGCCGATTTGCACTACGAATTTGTGCCCAACGTCAAAGATCTGGCTGCGCGCAGCGATTTTTTATTGGCCATCACGCCGGGGGGTACGGGCACCCGCGGATTGATCAATGCCGAAGTGCTCAAGGCCTTGGGCCCCAAGGGCTTTTTCATCAACATCGCACGTGGCACCGTGGCCGATCAATCGGCTTTGCTCGATGCCCTGAAAAACGGCACCATCGCAGGCGCGGGCCTGGATGTGTTTTATGACGAGCCACGCATAGACCCGGCGCTTTTCACGCTGCCCAATGTGGTGCTGACCCCGCACATGGCCAGCGGCACGTTTGAGACGCGCCGTGCCATGGCAGATCGATTGCTCGATAACCTCAGCGCCGGGCTGAGCGGGCAAAAAATGCCCTCAGCCGTACCCGAGTGTCAGGGCTTGTGAGTTAACCCCTGAAGCCGCCGCGGTAACCGCCGCCACCGCCACCGCCACCGCCACCGCCACCTTTGCGGCGGCGATTGCCACCACCCCCGCCACCACCACCCCGGCGCTCGGTCATGAGGTCGATGCTGGTGCGGGTGGGGTCAGGGTCGCGCATGGGGCGATTGGTGTTTTTGTGCCCATAGGCGTTGACGCCGTTGTGCGTGCCCAGGTGCGCGTTCGCGCGTGGCTGGAAGTCGTCATCGCGATCTTCGCGCTCTTCGCGCACTCGTGGCTGGCTTTGCAGCATGGGATCGCGCGGTTGGCGCTCTGCCTGTTCGCCGCCCCGGTCGTTGCGATGATTGCGGTTGCGGTTGCGGCCGCCGCGATCGTTGCGAAAACCTTGTCGGTCGGAAGGGCGATCGCCACGAGGCCCATGCCCCGCGCCTTGGGGCAAGGGCTGGCCGTTGGCGTCCAGGGCCGCTTCGCCCATGGGCGCAGCACCTGACCCCGAGTCGGCAGCACCAGGGCGTGGCCCGCGTGAGGGGGCGCCGTTGGGGCGCGGCCCCCGATTGGGGCGGGGGCCGTTGCGACCACCTTCGGTTTGTTTCTTCTCGCGGATGCGGTCCATCATTTCGACGCGGGCGGCTTTGGCCGCTGCGGCCATGACCTCGCGGCTGGGAGGTTTGCCCAGGCCACCCCAGAGCGTTTGCCGGCCCATGGCAATGGGCTCGGCCTGCTCGTCGGGCTCGGGGCCAAAGCCTTCGATGACTTGCACCTCGATTTGTTGGCGCGTGAACTGCTCGATTTCCTTCATGAAACCCTCTTCGTCCAGCGACACCAGGCTGATGGCCTCGCCGCTGGCCCCGGCACGGCCCGTGCGGCCTATGCGGTGTACGTAGTCTTCGGGGATGTTGGGGATTTCGTAGTTGACCACATGGGGCAGGTCGTCGATGTCGATCCCGCGCGCTGCAATGTCGGTGGCGACCAAGGCCCGCAACTCGCCGGTTTTGAAGCCGGCCAGGGCCTGGGTGCGGGCAGTTTGGCTTTTATTGCCGTGCAAGGCCATGGCGGTGATGCCCTGCTTATTCAGGAAATCGGCCACATGGTTGGCGCCGTATTTGGTGCGGGTAAAGACCAGCACCTGGCTCCAGTTGTGCTCGGCGATGATGTGCGCGAGCAAGGCCTTTTTCTTTAGTCGCCCCACCGGGTGAATGCGCTGGGAGATGAGTTGCACTGTGGTGTTGCGCGGCGTGACCTGAATGCTTTGCGGGTTACGCAGCAATCCGTTGGCCAAGTCGCGGATTTCATCGCTGAAGGTGGCCGAGAACAGCAGGCTTTGCTTGTCTTGGGGCACCAGGGCCAGCACTTTTTTGACGTCGTGTATGAAGCCCATGTCTAGCATGCGATCGGCTTCATCAAGCACCAGCATCTGCACGGTAGAGAGGTCGAGGTGCCCTTGTTGTTGCAAATCGAGCAAGCGTCCCGGTGTGGCGACCAGAATGTCCACACCTTTTTGCAGGCGGTTAATTTGCGGGTTCATGCCGACGCCGCCAAAGATGACGGCTGAACTCAGTTGCAGGTATTTGCCGTAGCTGCGCACCGATTCTTCGACTTGGGCCGCGAGTTCGCGGGTCGGGGTCAGCACCAGCGCGCGGATGCCATATACCCCGAAGCGGTTGGTGATGCTGCGCGCCATGCTCAGCTTGTGCAGCATGGGCAAGGTGAAGGCCGCGGTTTTGCCAGTGCCAGTTTGCGCACCTGCCAATAAATCGTGGCCTTCCAGCACAGCGGGAATCGCCTGCTGCTGGATCGGGGTGGGGGTGTCGTAGCCTTGCTCGCGCACGGCTTTCAAGATGGCCGGAGCCAGTTTCAGTTCTTCAAAGTTCATGTTGTGGCGTCACATTCCAGGACGCATGGAACCAGCCCGATCGGCCCGATGGGGCCACCCAGTGTTAGGCTGGCAAGGTTAAAAGTTGAGCGCGTGACATTCGCAACCGTGTGTGAAGTGGGTTGCGACCCGGCTCCAGCAGGGACGCTGAGATCAAGGCGACTGGTGGCCTCGACTGAGTGGATTGTGACACAAAACGCCGATCATTCATAATCGGGCTTGTCGCCCCATCTTGAAGGGGCTTAAGTGACCCCAACCACATCCAACCATGTCGCAATACGTCTTTACCATGAACCGGGTCGGCAAAATCGTGCCGCCCAAGCGCCAGATCCTCAAGGATATTTCACTTTCTTTCTTCCCGGGGGCCAAAATTGGCGTGCTGGGTCTCAATGGCTCGGGCAAATCCACTTTGCTCAAAATCATGGCGGGTGTCGATACCGAGATCGAGGGCGAGGCCATCCCCATGCCCGGCATCAAGGTCGGGTACTTGCCGCAAGAACCTCAGCTTGACCCGGAAGAGTCGGTGCGCCAGGCAGTCGAAGGCGGCATGGCCGAATTGATGCATGCCAAAGCCAGGCTGGAGGAAATTTATGCTGCCTACGCCGAGCCGGATGCCGACTTTGACAAGTTGGCGGCCGAGCAAGGCGAGCTGGAGGCCATCATTGCCGCTTCCGGATCGGACAGCGAACACCAGCTTGAAATCGCCGCCGATGCGCTGCGTCTGCCTCCCTGGGAGGCCACGATCAAGCACCTCTCGGGCGGTGAGAAGCGCCGCGTGGCCCTGTGTCGCTTGTTGCTCTCCAAGCCCGATATGCTGCTGCTGGACGAGCCGACCAACCACCTCGATGCCGAGTCGGTCGACTGGCTCGAACAATTTTTGCAGCGTTTCCCGGGCACTGTGGTGGCCATCACCCACGATCGCTACTTTCTTGACAACGCCGCAGAGTGGATTCTGGAACTCGACCGTGGCCACGGCATTCCCTGGAAGGGCAACTACTCGACCTGGCTGGAACAAAAGCAAGACCGTTTGCAGCAGGAACAAAAAGGTGAAGAGGCCCGTGCCAAGGCCTTGAAGAAAGAACTGGAGTGGGTGCGCCAGAACCCCAAGGGCCGTCAGGCCAAATCAAAGGCTCGCATCGCACGGTTTGAAGAGCTCTCCAGCATCGAGTACCAAAAGCGCAACGAGACACAAGAGATTTTCATTCCGGTGGCCGAGCGTCTGGGTAACGAGGTGATCGAGTTCAATGGCGTGACCAAGAGCTTTGGTGACCGGGTGCTGATCGACAACCTCAGCTTCAAGGTGCCGCCCGGGGCCATCGTCGGCATCATCGGCCCCAACGGGGCCGGTAAGTCGACTTTGTTTCGCATGATCACCGGACTGGAGAAACCCGATGCGGGCGAGGTCAAGATCGGCCAGACCGTGCAGATCGCCTTTGTTGATCAGACCCGGGACGACTTGTCTAATGACAAGACCGTTTGGGAGGATGTCTCGGGCGGCCTGGATATTTTGACGGTGGGCAAGTTCGAGATGCCCAGCCGCGCTTATTGCGGGCGCTTCAACTTCAACGGTGGCGATCAGCAAAAGAAAGTGGGCATGCTGTCGGGCGGTGAGCGGGGCCGCTTGCACTTGGCCAAGACGCTGATCAAGGG
>JBEBAJ010000103.1:0-8235 GCA_041158965.1 Pseudomonadota bacterium
GAGTTCATCCAGTTTTCGCTCGATGCCGGGGTGCTGAAGTTCGGCCAATTCAAAACCAAGGCCGGGCGCATGAGCCCTTATTTTTTCAATGCGGGTCTGTTTGACGACGGCGCCTCATTGGGCCGGCTGGCGGGTTTTTATGCCGACGCACTGATCAGCAACGGCACCGGGTTCGACATGATCTTTGGCCCCGCCTACAAGGGCATCCCTTTGGGCGCCGCCGTCGCCATCGAGTTGGCGCGGCGCGGGCGCAACGTGCCCTTCGCCTACAACCGCAAGGAAGCCAAAGACCACGGCGAAGGCGGCACGCTGGTGGGCGCCCCGCTCAAGGGCCGCGTGCTCATCGTCGATGACGTCATGAGCGCGGGCACCGCCGTGCGCGAATCCATCGCCCTCATTGAGGCCGCCGGCGCCCAAGCGCATGCCGTGGTCATCGCGCTCGACAGGCAAGAGCAGGCGACCGAAAAACAAGCCGATGGCCAAGTCAAAGACGTGCCCTACAGCGCCGTGCAATACGTGCGCAACACCTTGGGTTTACAGGTCTGCGCCATCGCCAAACTCGACGACTTGCTGGCCTATCTGGGCCAGCGCAGCGGGCACGACATCGCCTTGCACCTCAGCCAGGTTCAAGATTACCGCGCACGCTATGGGGTCTGAGTGCAAGGGAAGCTCTGCATAACCCCATGCGTCGTTTCATCCCAAACTCGGGCGCCCTGCTGCGTTGAAATTCTTGCAGATATCTTCGGATATCTGCGGCGAATTCCGCCTTGCAGGGCATCCCGATTTTGGGCGAAACTTGCACGCAGCGAGTTTTGCAGAGCTTCCCAAGCCGGCACCAATGTCCTGATCCGGGTCAAAAAATGGCCCCAACTGTCTGCATACAATGGCCTTGCATGTGCCCCTTGAAACCAGGAGAAAACCCATGAAAAAAACATCTCTCGTGTTCGCAGCCCTCGCCGCGCTGTGGCTTGCACCCGCCGCCCAGGCCCAAACCCCCAAAGACATCCGCATCGCCCACATCTACAGCAAGACCGGGCCGCTGGAAGCCTATGGCAAGCAAACCCAGGTCGGCCTGATGATGGGCTTAGAGTACGCCACCGACGGCACCATGCAAGTCGCCGGGCGCAAAATCGTCGTGATTGAAAAAGACGATCAGGGCAAGCCCGATGTGGGCAAAAACCTGCTGGCTGCCGCTTATGGCGACGACAAAGTCGATCTGGCCGTGGGCCCCACCGCTTCACCTGTTGCACTGGCCATGCTGCCGGTGGCCGAAGAGTACAAAAAAATCCTGCTGGTTGAGCCGGCTGTGGCCGATTCCATCACCGGCGATAAATGGAATAAATACATTTTCCGCACGGGCCGCAACAGCAGCCAGGACGCCATCGCCAATGCGGTGGCGCTGGACAAAGAAGGTGTCAGCATCGTCACCATGGCCCAGGATTCGGCCTTTGGCCGCGACGGGGTGAAGGCTTTCAAAGAGGCCGTCAAAAAAGCCCGCTTGGTGCATGAAGAGTACCTGCCCCCTGCGACCACCGATTTCACCGCCGGCGCCCAGCGCATGATCGACAAGCTCAAAGACCAGCCCGGTCGCAAAGTCATCTTCATCATCTGGGCCGGCGGCAACCCGTTCAAGATCGCCGACATGGACCTCAAGCGTTTTGGCATCGAAATCGCCACCGGCGGCAATATCCTGCCCGCCATGGTGGCCTACAAGCAATTCCCCGGCATGGAAGGGGCGGCCTACTACTACTTCGGCATGCCCAAAAACCCGGTCAACGAAGCCCTGGTCTCTATGCACTACCGCCAGTTCAAATCGCCGCCCGACTTCTTCACCGCCGGTGGCTTCTCGGCAGCCATGGCCCTGGTCACCGCACTCAAAAAGACCAACGGCGACACCTCCACCGCCAAGCTGATCTCCACCATGGAGGGCATGAGCTTTGAGACCCCCAAGGGCAAGATGACCTTCCGCAAGGAAGACCATCAGGCCATGCAAAGCATGTACCACTTCAAAATCAAGGTCGATCCCGCCTTCAGCTGGGGCGTGCCTGAGCTGATTCGGGAAATCAAGCCCGAAGAAATGAACGTCCCCATCCGCAACCAGCGCTGATTCATCCCGCGCGCATGTTGGAGACCCGCGAATTAGGGGTGCGGTTTGGCGGCCATGTGGCCGTCGACCGAGTCACCTGCCAATTCCTGCCCGGCACCCTGACCGCCATCGTGGGCCCCAACGGGGCGGGCAAAACCACTTATTTCAACCTGATTTCCGGGCAATACCCGGCGACCCAGGGCCAGGTCTGGCTCGATGGCGTCGAACTCTCGGGGCGCTCTGCCTCGGCCCGCACCCGGGCCGGATTGGGCCGGGCCTTTCAACTCACCCAACTCTTCCCCGGCCTGAGCGTGCTGGAAAACGTCAGGTTGGCGGTGCAGGCGACCCTGCCCGGCCGCCACCGTCGCGGCCTCGACCTCTTCAGCATCTGGAGCGACCACCAAGGCCTCACCCAACGGGCGCACGAACTGCTGGCTTCGGTGGCCATGCAATCGCAGGGCGACCAGCCTGTGGCCAGCCTCTCGCATGGCGATCAGCGCAAACTCGAAGTGGCCATCCTCATGGCCCTGCAACCCCGCGTCTACATGTTTGACGAACCCACCGCCGGCATGAGCCACGACGAAGCCCCCGTCATCCTCAATCTGATTCGTGAGCTCAAGCGCGATGCCCGTGCCATCATTTTGCTGGTCGAGCACAAAATGGAAGTCGTGCGCGAATTGGCCGACCGCATCATCGTCTTGAACAACGGCCAATTGGTGGCCGACGGCGATCCCGCACAAGTCATGGCCTCTGACGTGGTGCAACAAGCTTATCTGGGCAAAGAAGCCGCATGAACACGCCCTTGCTCAGCCTGCACGGTGTCCACACCCACATCGGGGCTTACCACATCTTGCATGGTGTCGATCTCGAAGTGCCGCGTGGACAACTCACCCTTTTGCTGGGGCGCAACGGGGCCGGCAAGACCACCACCTTGCGCACCATCATGGGCTTGTGGCGCGCCAGCGCCGGTTCAATCCATTTCAACGGCAGCGACATCACCCAGGCCCGCACCCCCGACATCGCTCGCCTGAACATCGCCTATGTCCCTGAAAACATGGGCATCTTCCCCGACCTCAGCGTGAGCGAGAACATGCTGCTCGCCGCCCGTCAGGCCCGCAGCGTGGCCGACATCGACGCCCTGCGCCTTGAATGGGTGTTCGAGCTCTTTCCGGCGGTCAAGCAATTTTGGAAACACCCGGCGGGCAAGCTCTCGGGCGGGCAAAAGCAAATGGTGGCGGTGGCCCGTGCCATCATCGAGCCCCGCGACCTGCTCATCGTCGATGAACCCAGCAAAGGGCTGGCACCGGCCATCGTTCACAACATGATCGACGCCTTCTCCAGCCTCAAGCAAAAAGGCGTGACGATCTTGCTGGTCGAGCAAAATCTGCACTTTGCCCGCCAGTTGGGCGACACGGTGGCCATCATGGACCAAGGCCGCGTGGTGCATGCCGGGCGCATGCAAGCGCTCATCGACAACCCTGAACTGCAGCGCCAGCTGCTGGGTCTGGCGCTATGAACGCATCGTTTTGGCGTGAACTCGACACCCGCCCCCTGTGGCTGGTGCCGGCCCTGGCCCTGCTGGCGTGGCCGTTGGTGGGCTCGACCAGCACCTGGGCCACCCTCACCCTGGCCGGCCTGGCCATGGGCATGATTGTGTTTGTCATGGCCAGCGGGCTGACCTGGGTCTTTGGCCTGATGGATGTGCTCAATTTTGGCCACGGCCTCTTCATCGCCCTGGGGGCCTTTGTGGCCACCTCTGTGCTGGGGGCCTTGTCGCCCTGGACGGGTGTGGCCGACTGGGGTTTGAACTTGATGGCCATCGGTGCTGCGATGCTCGTCGCCATGGCCCTGGCCGCCCTCATCGGCTGGGCCTTTGAGCAGCTCATCGTGCGCCCCGTCTACGGGCATCACCTCAAGCAAATCCTCATCACCATGGGCGGCATGATCATCGGCGAAGAGCTCATCAAAGTCGTCTGGGGTCCCCTGCAGATCGCCTTGCCCTTGCCAGAGGCCCTGCGCGGCGTGTTCTACTGGGGCGATGCCGCGCTGGAAAAATACCGCTTGTTCGCGCTGGGCGTGGGCGCACTCATCGTCGCCGCTCAAATGTGGGTGCTCGCCCGCACCAAGGTCGGTCTGCTGATCCGCGCCGGGGTTCACGACCGCGAAATGGTCGAGTCTTTGGGCTATCGCATCCACCATCTGTTTGTGGGCGTGTTCATTGTGGGCAGTGCGCTGGCCGCCCTGGGGGGTGTGTTGTGGGGCTTGTATCAGCAAAGCGTCGTGCCCCAGATCGGCGCCCAGGTCAACGTCCTCATCTTCATCGTCATCATCATGGGCGGCCTGGGTTCCACCGGCGGGGCCTTGCTCGGCGCCGTGCTGGTCGGCCTGATGGCCAACTACACCGGCTATCTGGCGCCCAAGCTGGCGCTTTTCTCCAACATCGCCCTCATGGCCGCCGTGTTGCTCTGGCGTCCCAGGGGTTTTTATCCGGTGACCAACCGATGACCGCGCCCTCATCTCGCTGGTCGCACAGGCTCTTGTCCGGCGACTTTGCGGCCAACCGCTGGCTGGCCCTGATCATGTTGCTGATCGTGCTGGGCCTCGTCACGGCCCCCTTTGTCTTTACCAGTGTCAAAGCCTTGTCGGTGGCGGCCAAGGCCCTGGTCTTTATCGTGCTTGTGGCCAGCTTTGACCTGCTGCTGGGCTATACCGGCATCGTCAGCTTTGCGCACACCATGTTCTTTGGCATCGGCGCCTACGGGGTGGCCATGGCGTCCAGCCACTGGGGCAGCCACGGGTGGGCCTTGGCTGCAGGCGTGGCCTTGTCGCTCTTGCTCAGCTTCTTGCTCTCGCTGGTCATCGGCTTGTTTTCATTGCGGGTCCGCGCCATCTTTTTTGCCATGATCACCCTGGCTGTGGCGGCCGCCTTCCAAACCCTGGCCTCCCAGCTCTCAGACCTCACCGGCGGTGAAGACGGCCTCACCTTCAAGCTGCCCGCATGGCTCATGCCATCGACCGAATTCAGCCCTGAGCCGCTTTTTGGGGTCATGCTTGATGGCCGTTTGCTCACCTATTACCTGCTGCTCTTGGCCGCCATCGGCCTGTGGCTGCTGATGTTGCGCATCGTCAACTCCCCCTTCGGACGGGTGCTGCAAGCGATACGCGAAAACGAATTCCGCGCCGAAGCCATCGGCTATCGGGTGGTCGTGTACCGCACCCTGGCCAGTGTCCTGTCGGCCCTCTTCGCTTGCGCCGCCGGGGTCATGTTGGCGCTGTGGTTGCGCTATAACGGGCCCGACACCTCACTCAGTTTCGAGATCATGATGGATGTCTTGCTCATCGTGGTCATCGGCGGCATGGGCACCCTGTACGGCGCCGTGGTCGGCTCGGTGCTCTTTGTCGTGGCGCAAAGCTATTTGCAAGACCTGCTCAAACTGGGCTCGCAAGCCCTCTCCGACTGGCCCTGGCTGTCGGCCTTGCTCTCGCCCGACCGCTGGCTGCTCTGGCTGGGCCTGCTCTTTGTGCTGGCGGTGTATTACTTCCCCAACGGCATCGTGGGGCGACTGCGCGCCCGAAGCCGAACCGGGGCTTAGGGAAGCTCTGCAAAACTCGCACGCAGCGAGTTTTGCAGGGCTTCCTTAAGGTCCTTCAGACGCAGCCACCAGCCCTTGCGCCACCCGTCGCAAGCCGGCTTCAGAGATATCGTCAATCGTGACCACCGTGGCCTGCCCAAAGCGGGCGTAATTGCGGTGCGTCGACTGGGCATAGCCCGGGTCGTAATGCATCTCCAGCAGCTGGCGCACCACTTCACGCGTTTCACCCGCGCGCGCCAACGTGCACCAACCCTGCACCACCTCATGGCCGCGCAAATCGACCAGGGTTTGCAAGCGGGCACAGAAAAACTCGGTGTCTTGCACAAAAAACGGGTAATCCTCCATCAGCAACGCCACCCGCAAGTCCATGGGCGCATCCACCCGGATGCAGTCGCTGGCCCGCATCTTCAGCATCAGCGACTCGGCGATGCTCACATTGCCTACTTTGCGGCTTTCCGACTCCACAAAAACCACCCGCCCCGGGTCCATCTCCCCCAGCGCTTGCCAAATCAGGGTGTCAAAATTTTTCTGGCTGGGCTGGGCCTCCCCCGGAATCAGCCCCAACACCGAGCTGCGGTGTCGCGCCAAGTCCTCCAGGTCCAGCACCTGCGCCCCCACCTCGCGCAAAGCGTGCAGCAGCCGGGTCTTGCCACTGCCCGTGGGGCCGCAAATCACCCGCCACTGCAAGGGGGCCACCCGCTCGGGCAAGGTCTCCACCAGCACTTTGCGAAACGCCTTGTAGCCCCCCTCGATCAGCGTCACCTGGAACCCGATCTGGCTCAAGATGTGCGCCAGAGAGCCGCTGCGCTTGCCGCCACGCCAGCAATACACCAGGGGCTTCCAGGCCTTGGTTTGCGACAACACATGCGCCTGAATGTGGCGCGACACATTGGCCGCCACCAAAGCCGCGCCGATCTTTTGCGCCTCAAACGCGCCTTGCTGCTTGTACAGCGTGCCCACCAAAATGCGCTCTTCATTGTTCAGCGAAGGCCAATTGACCGCCCCCGGCAGCCGATCCAGCGCATACTCGCCCTCGCTGCGGGCATCGATGACAGCCCCAAACCCTTGCGGGTGATCGGCGGGCAATGACAGGCGTTGGGCCGCCTCAAGCGCAGGAATGATGGATAAGCTCACAGCAATTTTTTCAATTCAGGCCACACATTGTCCAACATGCGTGGCTGCGCCTGCGCATTGGGGTGAATGCGGTCGGCTTGAAACCACTTTGCCATCTCGGCCCCCTCGGTCAGCCCTTGCAGGAAAAAAGGCACCCGCAGCGTCTTGTTTTTTTGGGCCAACTGCTCAAACATGACGGCAAACTGCTTCCCATAATCCGGCCCGTAATTCGGCGGCACCTGCATCCCCAGCAACAACACCCGCGCCCCGGCCTGTTGGCTGGCACGGATCATTTCCTGCAGATGGTCTTGGGTCATCGCCAAAGACAGGCCGCGCAAGGCGTCATTGCCGCCCAGCTCGATCACCACAATGCCTGGCCGGTGGGCTTGCAGCAAGGCGCCCAGGCGCGAACGCCCCCCTGCCGTCGTCTCACCGCTGATGCTGGCATTGACCACGCTCCAGGGCCGCTTCTCCTTGCTCAGCCGCTCATTCAGCAAAGCCACCCAGCCACTGCCTCTGGGCAGGCCATACTCGGCACTCAATGAGTCGCCCAGCACCAGAATCCGCTGCTCGGGCTGGGCAGCCAATAGAGCCACAGGCCATGCGGCCAATACACTCAGGTTAAAGTGACGCCTGCTCCAATCCCCTATTGCCATGACCCACCCTTTAATGACCGTGACGCATTTGCACAAGTCGGTGACCGATGCCACCGGCACGATCGATATTCTCAGCGATATTGATTTCACCGTGCAGGCCGCAGAGACATTGGCCATCGTGGGCAGCTCCGGCTCGGGCAAGAGCACCCTGCTCTCGATCATGGCGGGTCTCGATACCCCCAGCCAGGGCACCGTCCACCTGCTGGGCCAAGACCTCTTCGCCCTCAGCGAAGACCAGCGCGCCCAAGTCCGGGGCCGCCACATCGGATTTGTGTTCCAGAGCTTTCAGCTGCTGGCCCACTTGAACGCACTGGAAAACGTCATGCTGCCGCTGGAACTGGCAGGGCGGCCCCAGGCCCGCGCCTTGGCCACCGACATGCTCGAACGCGTCGGGCTGGGCCAGCGACTGCGCCACTTCCCGCGGCTGCTCAGCGGCGGTGAGCAACAGCGCGTGGCCCTGGCGCGCGCCTTCGTCACCCGCCCCCCGCTCTTGCTGGCCGACGAGCCCACCGGCAGCCTTGACCCCGCCACGGGTGAGCGCATCATGAATTTGTTGCTCGAACTCAACGCCGAGCAAGGCACCACCCTCATCCTGGTCACCCATGACCCCGCCCTGGCCCAGCGCTGTGGACGCATCCTGCGCCTGGAAGCCGGGCGTTTGCAGGCAGAGCTGACTTAGGGAAGCCCCGCAAAACCCCATGCGTCGTTTCATCCCAAACTCGGGCGCCCTGCTTCGTTGGACTTCTTGCAGATATCTTCGGATATCTGCTTCGAAATCCGCCTTGCA
>JBEBAJ010000104.1:0-8196 GCA_041158965.1 Pseudomonadota bacterium
CACCCAGGCCGACCAAAATAAACAGAAGGATGGGTAGATAGGACTCTAGGGTCATGGCGATCAGTGAATTGTGGTGAAAAACCGACCTGTCGGCAAAGAATTTGCCCCCAGCTACACCGGGGTTTCGGGTCGGTTTAAACCTGACAATTCTAGCAATAAAAAACCGCCAAACTGACTGGGTTATTACAGACGGCCATGCGATTTGACACCCACCACAAACACTCTAGACTGTCAGAATAAAATGACAGTGCATTCGGCCACAATGAGGCACACCCCAAAGACAAGTGGTTCAATGGCTTTCGTGGATTCTTTCGCATGCAAACCTCTGACGCAGCTGGACTCGACCCGCACGGACTGAGCGCAGCGCAGTTGAACCAACTGCGATCACGCTCTGCCTTGAGGGGGCTATGGGTGGTGCTGCACGCATGGGGCACAGTGGCGCTGGCGATGGGGCTGTTTGCTGTATGGCCCAACCCGCTGACTTTCATTGCCGCCTTTGTTGTTATCTCGGGGCGACAACTGGGGATGGCCATATTGATGCACGATGCCGCGCACCGCCTGCTTTTGCCCCAAGGCAGGCTGAATGACTGGGTCGGTCATTACCTCCTGGGCGGCCCGGTTGGGGCTGACTTGTATGCTTATCGCCCCTATCACTTGCAGCACCATCGCCACACCCAGCAGGCCCAAGACCCCGATTTGGAGTTGTCGGCCCCCTTCCCCATCAGCCGCCGCAGTCTGCGGCGCAAAATCAGCCGCGACCTGTTGGGTGTGACGGGCTATCAGCGGCGGCTATTGCAAATCAGGGCCGGCTTGGGCGACCCCAAAGACCCGTGGGCCATGCGCTGGCGGCGACTTTTGCGTGCAGAAACCCCTTTCCTGATCAGCAATGCCGCCCTGCTGGGCACTTTGCTGATGATCGGACACGGCTGGCTGTACCTGACGCTTTGGTGGTGGCCACTGTTGACCGGTTACCAATTGGTGAGCCGCTTGCGCAATATTGCCGAGCACGCTGTGGTCGGCCCACCCGATGACCCTTTGCGAAACACGCGCACCACCCGCGCCCACTGGTTGGCACGCATGACCGTGGCCCCTTATTGGGTCAATTACCACCTGGAGCACCACCTGTTTGTCAACACCCCTTGCTGGAACCTGCCTCTGGCGCACACCTGGCTGGGCCAACGCGGTCTTTGGCCGCAAATGGAGATCGCCACGGGCTATGGCGAGGTGTTGAGGCTGGCCAGCGCCCGGGCCGATGATGACCGTGGTGCATCGGGTGGGCGCAAGGGGCTGAGTTCCACCGCGCTTTGAGGCGGCGATGGGGTACATTGCCGCCACGGTACCCCATGAATATCGATCCATAGACAGACCGCATTGGGTGCATATAAAAAAGCCTTCCAATCAGTTTGGAAGGCTTTTGGTTTCTGGTGCCGTCGGCGAGAGACGAACTTCCCTCTGGAAATCAATCTTTCATTTTAGAAAGTCACCAAAAGTCACCATCGGTCTGGTGCATTGAATGTCGGCAGACCTGGTCTGAGGTCTACAGAGGAGGATCGGGCGGCGTTGTTCGCTCAAAACTCTCTGGCAAGATGGCCGGGGCGATGGCTTCCATATCGGCAACCGTCACCCCATGTTGCCTGAAGATGCCTCGCCAGTGCAAGACCTTCTCGCGCATCAGGCGGATCTCTGAGCGGGCCCCTTCGACCGACAGACCAAACCGGTCGGGTTGGGACAGCAAGTTGCCGATGTTAGCCATTCGGCCATAGCGCCCCACCTGCAGGGCCAGGTCCCGACGCTCTTTTGAGACGGCAGGGACTGGCACGATGTCGTACGCCGGGGATAGTCGCCACTCTCCTTTGACCTGGAGCAAGGCGTGGTTGCGCGGGTGGTCATCGTTGTTGGTGACCATGGCATTGAACACCATGCGCCGGAACAACTCCAACAAGTCTTGCGCAGGGCGTGAGGACCAGCGCCGCAGCTCATCGGCCAACAACAAGTAGGACCAACGCTCGCGTCCCTGGTACCCGTCCTCGGCATCGAGGACGGTCAGCCCCGACACCAGACCCAAGCGTGCGTAAGCATGTGCATCCGGGTTCCATTGCCGGTCAAAGCGCTCCAGCAGCAGGGCCTCGCGGCTGCCCACCTTCTCGATGCGTGCCCGACACACATCCAGGCCCACATGGCGGGCCAGTTCAAGCGTCGCATATTCAATGCGCTGCATGTTGAGCCGGTCATTCTTTTCTGGCAACTTGGCCAACCAGATGCGTTTTTCATCTTCGACGCTCACTTTGGGGCGCGCACCGCCCATGCTGGTGCCAATCTCCAACTGCTCCAGAACCTCGTGCGCCAGCCTGCCGGTGGCCTCCAATTCTTGCGCCGCATTTGTGAGCGCCTGCAATTGGTGGGTTCGGTTGAAAGGCCGCAGCGCTATTGGCGGCTGAGTGGATGCGTCAAACCGAAGGTTCCCTGCGCTGTCGTCTGGACCGTTGAGCAGGTAATCGATCTCTGAGATCTCAGTGTCGGGCAGGTTGAGTTTGGCCTGGATGATTCGCCGACCCCAGGCGTCTGGGCTGGCATCACGCATCGCACCCGGAACCCCCTTGAGTTGGGTGAATTCCATGGGCTTTTCGCTCAGAGGAAGGTGATAAGGGTCTAGCGAGGTCGCGTTGGGGCGTGCCAAGTAAGATCGACCATACTGAAACACGCCACGGTAAGCGTTGGGGCCCACTTCGGTCACCCTCAATACGCCACAGATCACCCACTCGAACGTGCCGGGAAGTTGGATGAAGGTGTAGCAGGTCTGATCCTGAGCGGGCATGGTGGCCACCTTCAAAAGTCGTTATTGGGTGCTGCGATGCGCACGCGTTGAGGCAGACGTGCAAGCTCCAATGTCTTGCCATGGTCGTCTGTTTCCGGATGCGCCAGGCCTCTGGCCGTGGTCAGCAAGCCCAGCGCCCAGAGCACGCTCAGTACATGGCCCACCGACACGCCATCATCGCCCTTTTCCAGGCGGCGTATCGTTTTCTCGCTCACCCCGGCCTTTCGTGCCAATTCGCCCTGAAGCATGCGGCGGCGCTTGCGTGCGATGCGCAAGTTCAAGCCCAAATCTTGAATGGTCTGTGTGACTTCGTAGGGCGGCGGAATCTTCACCTCAGTCATGGGGGCATCCATATCTGATCAGCGGCCAACTGCGACCGCATTTCAGTGTAGCGTCCCTTATGTTTGATGTCGATAGAAAAACGATTTATTTGACCTATTTACAACATTTATCGGTCAAATAAGACCTATTATATGTCCCCCCATCTCATCGCGCAAAACCCCACCGCCTGATTTCTGCTTCAGTAAAAACGGGGGGAGTCAATCGGCAGCAGCTTGATCTAACAGCGCACAGCGACGATGTCATAAATGCGTGTCACAGGCACTTGATCGTTGATACGGATGCTGTGTTGCCCCGCCCGATCGCCTGATCTCTGTTCAAGTCGAAGCAGGATGCCAGACTGCCGATTCAGGATCGGATCATGTTGGCCTTCGCCAGGTCATAGTGCCAATAAAAAAGCCTTCCAATCAGTTTGGAAGGCTTTTGGTTTCTGGTGCCGTCGGCGAGACTCGAACTCGCACAGCTTTCGCCACTACCCCCTCAAGATAGCGTGTCTACCAATTTCACCACGACGGCAGTCATTGAATCCTCTATTCTAACTGATCCGGACCTTGAACAGCCTGCAAAACCCACATGAGGAGTTGCCCATCGGACGAAAAGCCCGAGGGGCAAGGGCTTATTTGGTGGCAGGGTTGGCAGGCGCCTTGGGATCAGGGGTGGCCACCGGGGCAGGTACACCCGCCGCAGGCGCAGGCACCGAGGGATCGGCCCCCACAGGCGCAGGCACCGAGGTGGGTGCGGTGCGCTCAAGCACGCTGCCCGTGCCGGGCACTTCGGTGCGCACATTGCCCAAATAGGCCAAGGCCAGCGTGGCGACAAAAAACACCGTCGCCAACACCGCCGTGGTGCGCGACAAAAAGTTGGCCCCGCCACTGGCACCGAACAAGCTGCCCGAGCTGCCTGAGCCGAAGGCTGCGCCCATGTCGGCGCCCTTGCCATGCTGCACCAGCACCAGGCCGATCATGCCCAAGGCGGACAAAATTTGTACCAGCAAAATGATGTTGTGGATGAGGGTCATGGTGTCACTGTGTAGGTGTTATGCAGGCAAGCTGCCCGCCTGGATGATGGTGAGGAAATCGGCGGCCTTGAGGGCGGCGCCGCCGATCAAGCCGCCGTCTATGTCCGGCATGGCCAGCAAAGCAGCGGCATTGGCGGCATTCATGCTGCCGCCGTAGAGGATTTGAACCCGCTCGGGATGGGGGGTGGCGGCTTTCAATTGTGCGCGCAGCACGGCATGCACGGCCTGGGCCTGCTCAGGGCTGGCGGTCTTGCCGGTGCCGATGGCCCACACGGGCTCGTAGGCCACAGCGATCTCGCTGATGCAGTGTCCATTGAGTTGGATCACTGCGGCCAACTGGCGCTTGACCACTTCTTCGGTCTGGCCCGCTTCGCGCTGGGCCAAGGTCTCGCCCACACACACGATGGGCGTGATGCCCAGGGCCAGCGCACGTTGCGCCTTGAGCGCCACGGCCTCGTCGCTCTCGCCGTGGTACTGGCGCCGCTCGGAGTGACCCACGATCGCGTAGCGCACGCCGAAGTCGCGCAACATGGCGGCAGACACCTCTCCGGTGTAGGCCCCTTGTTCATGCGCCGACACATCTTGTGCCCCCAGCTCAATGCCACTGCCACGCACCAAACCGGCCACTTGGGACAAGTATGGTGCGGGCACACACAGGGCCACAGCACACGCCGATGGCGGCAAGCCGGTACGCACGGCCTGAACCAGGGCCTGGTTGGCATCCAGGCCGCCGTTCATTTTCCAGTTACCGGCGATCAGCTTGCGCGCCATGGCTTTATTGCTGCTGCTGTTGTTGCTGCTGAGATTGTGCGGCGTGTTCGTCGCCAGCGCCGTCATGGGCGGGGCGATCAAGCAGCGCTTTCATCGACAGCTTGACGCGGCCTTTGTCGTCGGTCTCGAGGACCTTGACGCGCACAACCTGACCTTCGGCCAAGACGTCGGTGACCTTGGCGATGCGCTCGTGGCTGATCTGGCTGATGTGCAACAAACCGTCTTTGCCGGGCAAGAGATTGACCAGGGCACCGAAGTCAAGAATCTTGGTGATCGGGCCTTCGTAGACCTTGCCCACTTCGACCTCGGCGGTGATCTCGGTGATGCGGCGCTTGGCCTCGTCGGCCTTGGCCCCGTCGGTGGCGGCGATGGTGATGGTGCCGTCTTCGCCGATGTCGATCTGGGTGCCGGTTTCTTCGGTCAGGGCGCGAATGGTGGCGCCGCCTTTGCCGATCACGTCACGGATCTTCTCGGGGTTGATCTTCATGGTGTAGAGCTTGGGAGCGAAGTTGGACACTTCGGTCTTGGCCTCACCCAAAGCGTCTTGCATTTTGCCCAGGATGTGCATGCGGGCTTCTTTGGCCTGGGCCAGCGCGACTTGCATGATCTCTTGGGTGATGCCCTGGATTTTGATGTCCATCTGCAAAGCGGTGATGCCATTGGTGGTACCGGCCACTTTGAAGTCCATGTCGCCCAGATGATCTTCGTCACCCAGAATATCGGTGAGGACCGCAAAGCGGTTGCCCTCTTTGATGAGGCCCATGGCGATGCCAGCCACGTGGGCTTTCATGGGCACGCCGGCGTCCATCAGAGACAAGCAGCCGCCGCAAACCGAAGCCATGGACGAAGAGCCGTTGGACTCGGTGATTTCAGACACCACACGCAGGGTGTAGGGAAACTCCTCCTTGGTGGGCAGGCACGCCACCAGGGCGCGCTTGGCCAAGCGGCCATGGCCCACTTCGCGGCGCTTGGTGCTGCCCATGCGGCCCACCTCGCCGGTGGCGAAGGGAGGCATGTTGTAGTGAAACAGGAAGTGGTCTTCGAACTCACCGGCCAGGGCGTCGATGCGCTGGGCATCGCGCTCAGTGCCCAGGGTGGTGACCACCAGCGCCTGGGTCTCACCCCGGGTGAAGAGGGCCGAGCCGTGGGTGCGCGGCAACACGCCGGTGCGAATCTCGATCGGGCGCACGGTGCGGGTGTCGCGGCCATCGATGCGGGGCTCACCTGCCAGGATTTGGCTGCGCACGATGCGGGCTTCGATTTCGAACAAAAGGCCTTCAACCTTGACGCTGTCGAACTCGGCGCCTTCGGCCTTGAGGCCATCGAGCACGGCAGCGTAGGCTTCCCGGCAAGCCTGGGTGCGGGCTTGTTTGTTGCGAATTTGGTAGGCAGCACGCAGCTTGTCTTCGGCCAGGGCGGTGACCTTGGCAATGAGGGGCTCGTCTTTGGCGGGAGGCTGCCAGTCCCAGGCGGGTTTGCCGGCATCGCGCACCAGTTCGTGGATGGCATTGATGGCGACTTTGCCTTGCTCGTGGCCAAACACCACGGCGCCAAGCATGATTTCTTCAGACAGTTGCAGCGCTTCAGACTCGACCATCAGCACGGCAGTCTCGGTGCCTGCAACGACCAGGTCCATCTGGCTGTCTTTGCGCTGGGTCTGCCCCGGGTTGAGCACATACTGGCCATTGACATAGCCCACGCGAGCGGCTCCGATGGGTCCATTGAAGGGGACACCAGAGATGGAAAGCGCAGCGCTGGTGGCGATCATGGCGGCGATGTCGGCGTCCACCTCGGGGTTGAGCGAAACGGTGTGAATGACCACATGCACTTCGTTGAAGAAGCCCTCGGGGAACAGCGGTCGGATCGGGCGGTCGATCAGGCGGCTGGTGAGAGTTTCGAGTTCGCTGGGCTTGGCTTCACGCTTGAAGAAGCTGCCGGGAATTTTGCCGGCGGCATAGGTTTTTTCGATGTAATCGACGGTGAGGGGAAAGAAATCTTGCCCGGGCTTGGACGATTTGGAGGCCACGACTGTGGCCAAGACCACGGTGTCGTCGATGTTGACCAGCACGGCGCCGGTGGCTTGGCGAGCGATTTCGCCGGTTTCCATGGTGACCGTATGCTGGCCCCACTGGAAGGTTTTGGTGACTTTATTGAACATTGTCATGGTGTTTTCCTGAGATGGGGGAACGGAGGGCCTCCCCTGGGGACCGGGCGGTCACACAGAACACGATGCCATTCCAGAAAATCCCGGCCCGGGCGGGTCGGCGGCTTTTTGGAATGACACAGCTTCGCTCCATGTCGATTCGCCACTCGTGGCAGCTCACCCTTCGGGTGCGCCGCCACGACAATGAGAAAAAACCGATTTACTTGCGCAGGCCGAGTTTGGCGATCAGCGCGGTGTAACGGTCAGCGTCTTTGGCTTTGAGGTAGTCGAGCAGTTTGCGACGGCGGCTCACCATGCGCAACAAACCGCGACGGCCATGGTGGTCCTTGGCGTGCTGTTTGAAGTGAGGGGTGAGTTCATTGATGCGGGCGGTCAGAAGAGCCACTTGCACTTCGGGGCTGCCCGTGTCGTTGGCGCTGCGCGCATTGGCCTTGACGACCTCGGCCTTGTGGATGGCGGTCATAACAGTTTCCTTGAAATATTTGACTTGCGCCAGCAGCCGGAAATGCCGCTGGCGTGCGAATATTGTCCTGTGTGGAAAACCACCCTGGACAACCTTCAGAGTGTAACACAAATGTTGCACCAAGGCCCTCGGGCGGCCATGCCCACCGGCTTCAGGGCCGGGTCATGGTGCAGCTGTGGGACATTTCAGCCTGCTCGGCCGTCAGCCGGCGTATGACGCGAAAGCCAAAGCCTGAGCCCTCGACATCGAATTTGACCCCCGGCGTGCCGACCTTGTCCATGACGCCCACCACCAGAGGCTGCTGGAACTGATGATCGGCGGCCCGCATGCGGCCCCGCTGGCCGGCCCAAACCACCTCGGTCGTCTCAAGGGCCTGGGCCAAAGCCTGCGCGGTGGGGGCGCTGGCGCGCCCCATGGCCTGGGCCAAAGCCTCCATCATGCCCTGCATGCGCCAATGCAGGTAGTCGTCCGCCGGTTTGGGAAAGCGCTGACGAAACACTTCGACCCAACGGTCTGACTCAGGGGTGCCGAGGTTGGGCAACCACTCGGCCACCGCCAAAACCCGCCCTACCCCGGCCTCGCCCAAGGCGGCGGGGACGCCCAGGGCGTTGCCATAAAAGGTGTAA
>JBEBAJ010000105.1:0-8129 GCA_041158965.1 Pseudomonadota bacterium
TCTTGCAGAGATATCCCGATATCTGCTTCGAAATCCGCCTTGCATGGCATCCCGATTTTGGGCGAAACTTGCACGCAGCGAGTTTTGCAGAGCTTCCCTAAGGCTCTGCCGGGCCATGGGTTTTATTGGGCCGCCCAGCCACCGTCCATGTTCCAGGCCACGCCGCGCACATTTTTGGCCGCCTCCGAGCAGAAAAACACCGCCAATTCACCGAGTTCTTCGGGCGTGGTGAATTGCATCGATGGCTCTTTCTCGCCCAGCAGCTGGCGGGTGGCTTCTTCGTTGCTCAGGCCCAGGGCCTGGGCTTTGGCGTCGACTTGCTTTTGCACCAGGGGGGTCAGCACCCAGCCAGGGCAAATCGCGTTGCAGGTGATGTCGCGGGTGGCGTTTTCCAGCGCCGTCACCTTGGTCAGGCCGACGATGCCGTGCTTGGCCGCCACATAGGCGGCCTTTTGAACCGAGGCCACCAGGCCATGCACCGAGGCCACATTGATGATGCGCCCCCAACCGGCGGCTTGCATGGCCGGCAAGGCCAGGCGTGTGGTGTGAAAGGCGCTGGAGAGGTTGATGGCGATCACGGCATCCCAACGCTCAACCGGAAACTGTTCGATGGGGGCCACATGCTGGATGCCCGCGTTATTGACCAAAATGTCCACCCGCCCCCATTGCCGGGCGACGCTGGCCATCATGTCTTCAATTTGCTCGGCCTTGCTCATGTCGGCCCCGTGGTAGAGGGTTTCGACGCCCAGCGCTTCGATCGCCCGGCGCGCCGAATCGACTTCGCCAAAGCCATTGACGACGATGCGAGCCCCCTGGCGTGCCAAGGCCTGGGCGATGCCCAGGCCGATGCCGCTGGTTGAACCGGTGACCAGGGCCGTTTTGCCCTGCAAAAAACCTGCTGCCATGACAAATCCTCCTTGCGCCTCATGCGCCAGACTTCGTTTACGATCAGACGGGTCGCATTATCCCGCCTGTTCCTGACGCGTTCATGAAAAGCACCACCTCCCACGATCAACCCGCAGCGCGGATCGTGACCCTGGCCGCCGAGCCCTCGGCCACCGGGGGGGCCGGCTTGAGCCTGGCGCAGGCGCGCGCCTTTGCCCTGCCGTTATTGGCCCCGCAAACCCTTGACTCGGGCGAGAACGCGCTGGCGCATGCCGAAGGCATGTCGGAAATCTTGCGCGACATGGGGGGCGACGAGGGCCTGCAGGCTTGTCCGTATCTGGTTTACGCCAGCGAACACCTGCAGCGCGCACCCGAAACCCTGGCGCGGGCCTTTGGCGCCGATGAAGCGCGACTGGCGCAGTCGGTGACCCAGCTCAACCAGTTGCAGCGCCAGGCCCGGGCCAGCGACAGCGCCTTGGGTGCGGCCAGTGATCGCACCCGGATCGAGAACATCCGTCGCATGTTGCTGGCGTTTTCGCGCGATTTGCGGGTGGTTTTGGTGCGATTGGCCTCCCGATTGCAAACCTTGCGCCACCTGGCCCAAGTGCGTGCGGTGCCCAGCCCGGCTTTGGCCGAAGAGACTTTGCAAGTGTTCGCGCCGCTGGCGAACCGGCTGGGCATATGGCAGATCAAGTGGGAGTTGGAGGATTTGGCCTTCCGTGCCCTGGAGCCCGACACCTACCATCAGGTGGCCCGGCGGCTGGAAGAAAAGCGCACCGAACGTGAACAATACATGCGCGATCTGCGCGAGCGTTTGCTGGGCGAGTTGGCTGCACAAGGCATACACGCCGAAATTCAGGGGCGGCCCAAGCACATCTACAGCATCGTCAAAAAAATGCGCGGCAAATCGCTGGCCTTTGAGCAAATCTTCGATTTGCGCGCTTTGCGGGTGGTGGTGGATACCGTGCCGCAATGCTATGCCGTTCTGGCCTGGGTGCACCAACATTTCCAAGCCGTGGCCAATGAGTTTGACGACTACATTGCCCGACCCAAGGCCAACGGCTACCAGTCTTTGCACACAGTGGTGCGCGATCAGTCGGGGCGGCCCATCGAGGTGCAAATTCGCACCCGTGCCATGCACGAACACGCTGAGCATGGCGTGGCGGCCCACTGGGCTTACAAAGAGGCGGGCGCACGGGGTTATGCCGGGGTCAGTGCCAACAGCGCTTATGACGCCAAGATCGCGGTCTTGCGACAGCTGCTGGCGTGGCAGAGCGACCTGACCCAGGGGCCGCAAGGGGATGCGCAGTCGGGCCGGCTCGATGTCTCACGGCTGGCCGTGGATGAACGCATTTATGTGCTCACCCCCGACGCGGCCATCGTTGATTTGCCGGCGGGCAGCACAGCCATCGATTTCGCTTACAGCGTTCACACCGATCTGGGCCATCGTTGTCGGGGCGCTCGCATCGATGGGGCCATGGTGCCCTTGTCGACCCCATTGCAAAACGGCCAGACGGTGGACATTGTGGCGGCCAAGGAAGGCGGGCCCTCGCGCGATTGGCTCAACCCCGAGCTGGGGTTTTTGGCCAGCCCGCGGGCACGCCAGAAAGTGCGCGCCTGGTTCAATGCACAGGCCATGCGCGAGACCATGGCCCGTGGGCGCGAAATGGTCGAGCGTCTATTGCAGCGTGAAGGCAAAACCGCCGTCAAACTCGAAGACCTGGCGGCGGAGCTGGGCTTCAAGTCTGCCGATGATTTTTTTGAGGTGGTGGGTAAAGACGAGTTCTCTTTGCGCGCCATAGAAGCCGTGCTGCGACCTGCGGCACCCCCCACAGAACCCGATGAAGCGGTGCGGATGCGACTTGCCCGCGGCCCCCAAGCCCCGGCCAAATCGGGGGTGTTGGTGGTTGGGGTCGATTCCTTGCTGACTCAACTGGCCCGCTGCTGCAAGCCAGCCCCGCCTGACCCGATCCGGGGTTTTGTCACCCGGGGCAAGGGGGTCAGCATCCACCGTCTGGGTTGCCCCAGTCTCACCCAGTTGCTGGTGCGCGAACCTGGCCGAGACATTGAGGTGGAGTGGGGGCAGGCCCAAACAGCCGATGGCCGCGCGTACCCTGTGGATGTGCAGGTGCTGGCCCTCGATCGGCCCACATTGCTGCGCGACCTCTCTGAAGTTTTTGCCCGAGAAAAACTGCCTGTGACCGGGGTGCAATCCCAAGTGGTGAAAGGTCAGGCGATCATGACCTTCACCGTTCAGACGCCCGATACCGCTCGCTTGGGCACGGTGTTGCAAGCCATCTCTGAAGTGAAGGGCGTGCGCAATGCCCGCCGCCGCTGAGGGGTGAGCGGCTTGAAATCCTGATACAATCGTGGTTTCAACGGCATAGGCGCGTAGCTCAGTTGGTTAGAGCACCACCTTGACATGGTGGGGGTCGTTGGTTCGAATCCAATCGCGCCTACCATTTCCGCCTTAAGTGGTTGAATTGGTTGGCTCTTCCGGCTCTTGGCTCTTCCCCATTAACGGGGGTCGACGCCTTCATTAAACACGATCATCGAATTGGTGAACTAAGTGTGTCATGCCGAGGACTAATTCCCGATTTGTTTTCGAATGATTGTCGAACTAATCCCATTACATACGGTAGTTCTTCGCGTGAGGACAATCCAACCTCAACATCACCGTTCCCCCAACGTCCTTTTTTGCAAAGATTTTTAGGGTCGTGAATCTCTTGAAATTCTACATTTAAGGAGATACGCAAGCGACTCGCCTGGGGTACCACATCAGCAAAGTTGGTCTCGGCCTTATAAGCTACATAAAGCTTGAGAAACTCCTCGGTGACACAAGGATGGAGTGATGATGCGTCTGGAGTGGCGCTTGATCATGGGTCAACCGATCTTGTCTTATCCCGATTGCGGTCAATTGAAATCTGCGGCAATATGTCCAGCACCAAGACCGACCAAAAGCTAAAACCACCATTTCAAAGAGACATGCCAAACATGCACCGTCGCACCCTACTGGCCGCCCTCGGGGCGAGTGCCCTTCCCGCATGGGCTCAGACCCCCTCCGCTGGAGCCAACCTGTCCTGGCTCGTCCCCCAACCCGCAGGGAATCCGACCGACAACCTGGCTCGACGGCTGCTGCCAGGTCTGCAACGCGAATTGAACCAAACCGTGGTGATCGAAAACTTACCTGGGGCTGGTGGCGCGCTTGGGGTGAACAAGCTGATGGCTTTAAGCGCGGGGACACCGACCCTTCTGATCGCTTCCCAGACCGAATCGATCCTGACCCCGCTTTCGGTCAAGGCGGCCAAGTACCAAAGCGACAGCCTCAGACCCGTCTTGCTGATCACTCGCGGACCCTATGTTTTGCTGGCGCGTCACGATTTACCCGTTCGAGATGGGGCAGAGTGGATGGCTTGGGCGCGGCAACGCAAGCAGACTCCCTTGAATTTTGGACACATTGGTCACGGTTCCATGATCCATTTGTTGGGCGAGAGTCTCGCCCGCCAGATCCAAATCCCATTGACGCATGTCCCATACAAAGGGGTGCCACCGGTGTTGCAAGACCTGATCGGTGGCCAAATCGACCTGACCTTCGTCCCCCAAAGTTCGGTGCGCGATCTGGCCTCGACGGGCAAAGTCAAGGTGCTCGGTACCACGGCCACACAAGCCACCGCCCGATTGCCCGAGGCCAAACCCATCTCACAAATGGATCCAGCCCTGAGTGCCTTCGTTCATGGGACTTGGGGTGCGGTGTTCGTCGCTCGAACACTGCCCGAGGCAGAAGTCAACCGATTGCACAAAGCGCTGACCGCCGCCTGTCACGACCCCACATTCCAGGCCCAGACCCAGGCCACGGGCAGTGATCCGGCGCCGCCCATGAGCCTGGCGGAGTTAGAGCGCTTTTACCAATCGGAAGCGCAGATCTACAGCGCCATGGCACAGCAAATCGGCCTTAAACCCGAGTGAGACCTGGCAAGTCAGATCCGGCTTGAAACTTTGAAGCGGCTCATAAAAGCCTCGCGAGCCCGTCGTTGGCAAGGTCTTTTAAGTGGCGGATCGAAGGGGTTTCTAAAGGTCGGTGTTGGCTTGCATTGAATGAGCCGCGATCTTGAGATGCACCATAGGAAGGTCACCCTCGGCCTGTGCGATGCATTTAAAGCGCATCCTAGGCGGGCAGCAAAGTGACTACTTCCTGCAATTAGAGCATCCAATGTATCGACCTGGCCCACAGTCAAAACCTTCCAGCCTGTGCTCAGCAGCCAGTGGCTCGGGTGATAAACGTCACTTGTCTTCGTCCCAAGGGGCCTTGCGTTAGAACAGTTCACAAATAACAACTCAATCAGAAAACAATCAATTCAGTCCATTTTCAAATTTTTTTGGAATAAGGCTGGCCCAGTAGTTTTTTTGAAGCGGCAAATGGTGTGTGTGCCAGCGCACATGGATTCCTAAAGTAGCTCAATAGGATGAGCATTTTGGGGTTCCCCATGATCAAAAACATTCTGTCCCACCAAGTCCAATCGAAATTGGACGTATTAGATGCAAATTTTTGCATCGTTCTTCCAGATGGTCAAAAAATCAATGCCCAGCGAAAAGAGGGACTCACGCCGACGCTGATGCTTACGAATTGGATCACCTTGAGTCATTTGGCACATGGTGAGATTGGTCTAGTCGCTTCTGATTGGGTTGAAGGCAAGCTGTACTTTGACGGCAACATGCGGGAACTAATGGATTTGGCAGCTCAAGTCATCCCGTTTGAACCGAACCAGAGCCAAATTAGCATGCTAGGGTTATTGGGCAACCAGCTTGAACATTGGAGGGGTCGGCTGAGACATCGTCGGGCACAGTCCAAGCTGGATGTGCAGTCGCATTACGACGTCACAGATGATTTCTTCTCCACTTGGCTGGACGAGAAAAAAGTTTATTCTTGCGCATATTTTGAGGACGATGGCTCGTCTTTGCAGGCGGCTCAAAAGGCAAAACTCGATTTGATTTGCAGAAAATTATCCCTGCAAGCCAACGATCGGTTTCTTGATGTAGGCATGGGCTGGGGGGCGTTGCTGTTTTGGGCGGCTGAAAAGTATGGGGTGCAGGCTCAAGGCATCACCCTTTCGGTTAACCAATTTGAATATGTTCAGAGACAGATCGAAGCCAAAGGACTGTCCAGACAAATCAAAGTTCGTTTGCTGGATTATCGGGATCTGGATGAGTCTGAGCCCTTCGACAAGATCGCCTCTGTGGGCATGTTCGAGCACGTCGGTCGTGCAAACATGTCAAGCTATTTCGAAAAAATCTACCGACTGTTGACACCCGGGGGGATGGTGATGAACCATGGCATCACAGCCAACGGGACAGGTTATCGCCAATTGGGATTGGGAATAGGGGACTTTATTGAAAAATATATATTTCCAGGCGGCGAACTGATTCACTTGAGTGAAGTATGCAGTCACATGGCGCAATCGCGATTGGAATTGGTGGATGCTGAATGCTTGCGCCCTCATTATGCGAAAACCCTATGGGCCTGGTCTGACCGCCTTGAGAGCAGGTTGAATCAAGCCCGCGCTGCCTTGTCCCGTTCGCATGGCGAGCAAACCGACCGGATTTTACGAGCCTACAGGCTTTACTTGGCTGGTTGTGCCATGGGATTTGAGCGGGGCTGGACATCCATCTATCAGATTCTGGCTCTGCGACCCAGCCAGACGCCTCTTTACCCCTATCGCCGTGAGCACATGTACGCAAGGTAATACTGAAGTCGCGGCCATGGCTGCGGTCATAAGGACGTCAGGGACGCGAACATCAGGGACCGGGTTTGTCCATTTCCCGGGCGCGGCGTGCAAAAAGAGCGGCCTCTTGTGACATTTTGACGGCATGCGCCGCAGATTCGGTAGCCAACTGAGTGGCGTGTGCTGCGGCAGCGGAAGCCTGGGTGGAAGCGTCTTCGGCATGCTGAGCCAGTGAAATGGCGGCGGCTGCGGCAGCAGCGGCAGCGGCAGCGGCAGCCTCTAGTGCGGCCTCGGCAGATTCATAAGCCGCTTCGGCGGCTTTTTCGGCTGCGACGACGATGGCCGAATCGGCTGCCAGCTTGGCGGTTTCTGCACAGAAAGTAGCTGATTTGGCGGCCCGTTCAGCGGCTTTTGCCGCACGACTGGCTGCCTCAGAGGAAGTTTGTGTCAGCTTCTTCAAAGAAAGCAAGTTATCTGTGTACTCGGAATTGAGCACATGGTAATTGTCTTTGAGTACCTTGACTTCGGCCTGTAAAAGTTCGATTGCTCTCTTAATTTCTTCAGACTCTGGGCTCATAGGTGAATTCAGTTAAAAAGTTTGCGCATGAACGCGATGAATCTCATTGTGGATGATGCGGTAACACTCACAACAAGCATTTTCCAAGCTTATCCTACTTTTTATAAAGATGTTGCCGCGTTTGTACTCAATCGCACCCAATTCTTGCAATTGGTTGGCTGCCAAACTAATGGCCTCTCGACGCACACCCATCAGGTTGGCCATCAATTGATGTGTGAAAACCAGATCGTCGCACATTAACCGGTCATGATTTAAAAGCAATATTTTGGCAAATTGCTGGCTAATCGAATGTCGCCGATTACAAACAGCGGTCTGCGCCGTCATGAGCATCAGAACCTGCATATACCTGAGAATGGCTGATCTGAATGCGGAGGATTCCTCAAATTCTTTCAAAAAAAAAACCGATGTCGATCATGTATGCCCATCCCGCCCGCATGACCGAGCAAGTCCAGATCGAGGTGGCATTGCCGGAAAAGGCGAATGTTCCGGTCAAGCCCTCGTTTCCGATTTCCGCAAACTCGGCCATACGGCCATCTTCAAAATAATATTGCATCGTCAATACGCCGCTGACCGGCAAATAAACATGCTGCAAATGGCTGTTGGCTTCGTAAACTACGCGATAAAGTTCCAGCCGAACAGGCGTCAGCCGCAGCCTCCAGCGCATCCAATCCGATTCAGACAAGACCCGCAAAATGGCATTGGCTTGCTGGTCTATCAAAATCGGCGCAGGCGTCACCGTAGCAATCAGGCCATCAAACAAGTCAGTGCTCTCAAACCGAACCGTCTTTTCAGATTGATTTGGCCCACCCGCCGGAGGATACGCAAGGTTAATCTATAGTCATTCAAAAAAGGATCCAAAATAATTAATATTTTAATATTAACATAAAATATTAATTTTTCAGGATTTTATAAAAATAAAAAATTTAAATCGTATATATATGCAAATA
>JBEBAJ010000106.1:0-8078 GCA_041158965.1 Pseudomonadota bacterium
CGATGAAATCCTTTGCGAAGGAACCGAAAAAAGGGCCTTTTGCATCCGTCACCCCGACGATCCAGACCGGATCAAGGCCATCGAGGTGCCGTCCGACATCCAGGCCTTGTGCAGCTAAACCAGGAGACCCACCATGACCCAACGACGAGAGTTTTTGCAAGCTGGCCTCGCCGCCAGCCTGTTTGCTTCCAGCGCCTTTCAGCAGGCCTGGGCACAAAGCGGCCTGCCAATTGAGCAGGTCAAAATTTATTACGGCTTCCCGGCCGGCAGCTCAGGCGACATCGTCTCGCGCCGGGTGGCCGAAAAAATCGCCGGCAGCAGCTACACCCGCAACGTCGCGGTCGTTGACAACCGCCCTGGCGCAGGCGGACGCATCGCCATGGATGTGCTCAAACCGGCCCCGGCCGACGGCAGCCACTTGGCACTCACCCCCTACTCGATGCTGGCGGTCTTCCCCCACGTCTACCGCAACCTGAGCTACGACCCGTTCAAAGACTTTGTGCCGGTCTCGATGACCTCGATCATCAACCACGGCCTGGCCGTCGGGCCCCTGGTGCCCGAAAGCGTCAAAACAGTGCGCCAATTCCTTGATTGGGCCAAAGCCAATCCGGCCCTGGCCAACTTTGGCTCACCGGGTGCTGGATCAACACCTCACTTTCTGGGCGCTTTGTTGGGCATCAACTCGGGCGTGGCACTGAACCACATTCCGTACAAAGGCTCGGTGCCTGGCGTCACCGATGTGGTCGGCGGTCAAGTCGCGGCCATGGTCACCCCGCATGGTGACTTCATCGCCAACCACAAGACCGGCAAGATGCGCATACTGGCCACATCCGGGGCCAAGCGTTCGCCCTTTGTCCCCGAGGTGCCGACCTTTGCCGAACAAGGCTTCCCGGAACTCACGGTGGACGAATGGTTCTCCATCTTCGCCCCGGCACGCACCCCGGCCCATGTGGTGGCAGCGGCCAATGCGGCCATCAACGCCGCAGTGCGCGACAAGGCCGTCATCGACAGCCTGGCCGTGGTCGGCCTGGTCGCCCGTGGCTCAACCCCCGAAGAACTGGGCCAGAGCCTGCGCGAACAATACGACCGCTGGGGCCCGCTGGTCAAACGCATCGGCTTTACCGCCGATACCTGACACTGCAGGTTCAGCATGAGTCACACCCCCCGCACCGACGACATCTGGTTCCTGATCGAGCAGGTCTTGCAACTGCCCGAACACTTGCGCCAGCTGGCCCCTTTTGCCGACATCGACGCCGACCTGATGCGCCAGGTGCTGGAAGAGTCGGGCACCTTTGTGGCCGAAGTCATCGCCCCCCTCAATCGCCACGGCGATGAACAGGGGGCGCGCTGGCGCGATGGTGTGGTGACCATGCCCGACGGATTCCGTGATGCCTACCAATCGTTCTGGCAAGCCGGTTGGCCCGGCTTGGCCTGCGACCCGGCAGACGGCGGTCAGGGCCTGCCCACCGTCCTTGAGGCCACGCTGTACGAAATGCTCAGTGCCGCCAACCACGGCTGGACCATGGCGCCGGGCTTGCTGCACGGCGCCTATGAGTGCATCAAGCACCACGCCAGCGATGAGCTCAAAGCCCTGTATTTGCCACGCGTCGCCAGCGGCGAATGGCTGGCCACCATGTGCCTGACCGAGCCCCATGCGGGCAGTGACCTGGGCTTGGTGAGCACCCGCGCCGTGGCGCAAGCCGATGGCCGCTACGCCATCTCGGGCAGCAAGATTTTCATCTCCGGCGGCGAGCACGACCTCACCGACAACATCATCCACCTCGTGCTGGCGCGCCTGCCCGATGCCCCCCCGGGACCGAAAGGGCTGTCGCTGTTTTTGGTGCCCAAAATCGACCCCCAAGGCCAGCGCAGCGCCGTCTTCTGCGACCGCATCGAAGAAAAAATGGGCCTGCACGGCAGCCCCACCTGCGCCATGCGCTTTGACCAGGCCCTGGGCTGGATCGTCGGCGAACCGGGCAAGGGACTGGCGGCCATGTTCGTGATGATGAACGCCGCCCGTTTGCATGTGGCCCTGCAAGGCATCGGTCTGCTGGAGGCCGCCTGGCAAAAGGCCGACGCCTATGCCCGCGAGCGTCGCCAAATGCGGGCCCCGGGCCCGCGCACCGACCAGGCCAGTGCCGACCTCATCATCCGCCATCCAGCCATGCGCCGCATCCTGGACACGCAGCGTGCCTGGATCGATGGGGGCCGCTGGCTGGCCTATCGCACCGCGCTTGAGCTTGACCGCGCGAAACACGCGAGCCAGACCGAACAAGCCGCCGCCCAGCGCTGGTGTGCCCTGGCCACCCCGGTGCTTAAAGCCATGCTGACCCAGCAGGCCTTCGAAGGCGCCAGCGCCTGCTTGCAAGTGTTGGGGGGGCATGGCTATGTGCGTGAATGGGGCATCGAGCAATATGTGCGCGACGCCCGCGTCACCATGATTTACGAAGGCACCAATGAGATCCAGGCCATCGATCTGCTGATCCGAAAGGTGCTGCCCGACGGTGGACAAGCCTTGGCCGAACTGATGCAAGATGAATGCAGCCGCTTGGCCCATCCGCAGCCCGAATTGCAGGCCATGGCCCTTCAATGGCAGGCACTGACCCGGCGACTGGCCCAAGCCAGCGCTTCGTCCACCCTGGCCCAAGAGTTGGCCGACGACTACCTGCGCGGCCTGGGCCTATGGATGATGGCTTTGGCCTGGGCGCATTTGGACGAGCACATCCCTGTGTTGCCGGCCCCATCGCGCGATCGCTGGCTGTCGCCCCGTCAGGCCTTCCAGCGCTGGGTACGCCCTGAGTGGCGCATGCGGCACGACCTCATGCAAGCTGCCCTGGACGAAGCCGAGGCGCTTCAGACATGAGCCGTCAGAGCGGGGTAGACACCACATTTCTGGAGGGTTTGCTGGGCTATAACGCCCGCCGGGCCTCATTGGTCATCATCGAACACTTTGTGCGTGGCATGGCCGAATTCGACTTGCGGCCTGTGGATTTCTCGGTGCTCTCGGTCATTCTTCACAACCCCGGGGTGACCTCCAGACAGTTGTGTGCCAGCCTCGATTTGCTGCCCCCCAATCTGGTCGGCCTGATCCGTGCGCTGGAGCAGCGCGGCCTGATCGAGCGCCGACCGCATCCGCAAGACGGGCGGGCCGTGGGCCTGTATGCCACCCCCACCGGCCAAGATTTCATCCGCCGCGCTGAAACCCAAGCGGGCAAGCTCGAGGGCCTTGCGGCCGCCGGACTCAGTCTGGAAGAGCAGCGGCAACTCATCGGTTTGTTGCAGCGCATCTACCTGAGCGAAAGGCCGGTGCGGCCTTAGGAATCTTTCGAATCAACCGGGTTAAAAAACCATCCCGCCGTCGATGTGCAGGCTTTGGCCGGTGATGCCGCGCGCCGCACTGGAGCCCAGGAACACCGCCATTTCGGCAATCTCAGCGGGCTGCATCAAGCGCCCCAGCGGAACCCGGGCCAACATGCTTTGAAGGAAGGCATCGACCGAGGCCCCGGCGGCTTGCGCGGCCTGGGTTTTGAGCTCATCGACCATATCGGTTTGCACGAAACCGGGGCAAATCGCATTCACTGTCACCTGGTGCGCACTGGCCTCCAGGGCCACACATCGCGTCAGGCCCACCACCGCATGTTTGCTGGTGTTGTAGGCGCTTTGATTGCGCGAGCCCCACTTGCCCGCCGTTGAGGCGATATTGATGATCGAACCGCTGCGGCGCGCCTGCATGTGGGGCAGGCAGGCCTGCATGAAATGCAACACGCCAAACACATTGACATCGAGCAGTCGCTGAAAATCTTGCGGGCTGTGTTGCAAAAACGGGGCCGCATGGTAGATGCCCGCATTGTTGACCATCACATCCACACGCCCCCAGCGTGCCATGGTTTGCGCCACCACCGGCGCCACCTGCTCGGCCCTTGACACATCGGCGGCAATGCACAGCGAACGCTCAACAGACAAGCCACAGGCGTCGCGCACCGCGATCAAGTCCGACTCACGCGTGGCCACCAAAGTCACCAAGGCCCCCTCGCGGGCATACGCCTCGACCACCGCCTTGCCTATCCCCCTGCTGGCCCCCGTGACGATGGCCACTTGATCCTTCAAACGACTCATGTGCTCTCTCCTTTTTTTGTGGCGCGGGCCAACCAGGGGCCCAATAACAGTGGCGCAAAATACATGGGAATCTGCACAATGGCCACATACAACGAAAACCAGGGGCCCGCCGTGCCGGCGGTCACCACCAGCAACAGCCCCATGTTGCGGTTGCCCGTCAACAATGCCACCGTGTAGGCGGTGTTCAGACCGGCCCAGCGACACATGGCGTGCCCCACCAGGTGCCAGACCAGCACCGAGCCGCAGGCCAACGCAAACAAGCCCATGGCCAGCGGGGTGTCTTGCCACAAGATGTCTTGCACACCCTCCATCACCGCCACCGCAAAAATCACCAGCATCACCACATTCAGTCCGGCCAATTCCGAATCAATGGCCCGCAAACGGGGCGCACCGGCCCAGCGCCGAATCAGCGCCGCCAGGGCGAAAGGCAGCGCGACCAACAGCAAGACGCGCATGAAAAAAGTCCACAGATCGACCTCGATGCCAAATTGCGGCAAGAGCCAAGCGACAATGGCGGTCAGCGTCAGGGGCAAGCCCAGCGTGGCCCACACGGTGCTGACCATGCACAAACTGGCCTCCAGCCCAAGGAACATGGCAAAAGCGGCCGCCGAGCCTATCGGCGGGCCAGCCGCTTGCAACACCAGCAACAGCGTCCACTGGTCTGGCAAGCCCGCCGCCGTGGCCAGGCCCCACGCCAGCAAGGGACACAACACGGTCAACCAGACCGTCAGGCCTATGGGCCAGAGGGGCTGTCGCACCCAGCCCCACATGCGGGGCCAATCCATGCGCAGCAAAGCCGCCACCAGGGTGCCCACCACTGCCGCAGGCAGCAAGGGGCGCCAGGCGCTGGCCAGCTCGGGCCACAAAATGCCCACAAACACCCCTGCGGGCAAAGACCAGCGGGCCTGCCTGCCCAGCCAACGCAGCGCACTTCTCACTTTTTCTCGATCTGGGCCCGGGCGATCACCTCGGTCCAACGGCGTATGTCAGACTGCAGCAACTCTTCCACCTGCTCGGGGGTGCTGCCCTGTGCATCGAGGCTCAGTTCACTCAGGCGAGACTTGACATCGGGCAGCGCCAAAATGCCTTGCAACACCCGGTTCAGCCGCCACACCACCTCGCGCGGGGTTTTGGCCGGCACCGACAAACCATTCCAAGACGCCAGCTGAAAACCTGCCAAACGACCGCCCGCCTCACGCAAGGCAGGCACCTGGGGCAAGGCGGCATTGCGCTTGTCACCCAGCACCGCCACCGGTCGCAAAGCACCCGATTTGATCTGGCCCATCACCGGCCCCAGAATCTCCACCATCAGGTCGAGGCTGCCCCCTCGCAAGGCCGTGATCACCGGCGGGGTGCCATTGAAAGGCACGATCTGCGCCTGCAAACCGGCGCTGGATAAAAACAGCTCGGCCGCCAGGTGTTGCGTGGTGCCTATCTGCGGTGTACCGATATTCAGCCGCCCCGGCTGGCTGCGCGCATGATCCAGCACATCGGCCAGGGTTTTGAAGCGCCCGCCCTCGGCCACGCACAGCACCAGGTCAAAACTGGCCAGTTTGGAGACAGGCGAAAAGTCTTTCACCGTGTCAAAAGGCAGCGACTTGAACAGCGCCGCGCTGACCGCCGTGCCGCTGGAGATCAGCAGCATGGTGTGTCCATCGGGCTCAGCCTTGGCCACCAGTTCGGCCGCCACTATGCCACCCGCACTCGGGCGGTTGTCGATCACCACCGGCTGGCCCAGCGTTTCCGACAATTTTTGCCCGATCGTTCGCGCCGTGATATCAGCCGCCCCACCGGCGGCATTGGGGACCACGATTTTGAGGGGGCGATTCGGGAACGGGCTTTGCGCATGCGCCGACCCGACCCAGATGGACGCCAGCCCACACAACCAGCGGCGTCGATCGATGTGCATGGGCATGGCCTCAGGCGTCGGGGCGGTCAGACCACAACACACCGCCGTTGGCCCAATCGTGCTTCTTCACGTCGGTAAAAATGATTTCCACCGATTCGGGCTTGCTGCCCAGGGTTTGAATCGTGGCTTCGGTCAGTGCCTTGGCATAGGCGCGTTTTTGCTCCAGGGTTCGACCCTCAAACAGTTCGACATGGATGGTTGGCATGGCAATTCCTCTTTGTTCAGCGTTGAATGGCGGCGTGTACGAAATTGCTGACCTGATCGAGTCGCAAACTGTGCCACGGGTCAGGGCAGCGGGCGTTGGTGATGTAGGCAAAAGACAGGCCGCAGGCCGGGTCGCCCCAGCAATAACTGGTGCCCACGCCGCCGTGGCCGAAAGTTTGGGGGTGGGCCATCGAACCCAAACCCCTGATGCCCACACTGTGGCCGCGCAGATGCGGGCCCAGGCCACGGTGCATGGGCATGCCCATGAACTCATCGACCCGATCACCGGTGTAGTTGCGCAAGGCATATTCGAGCACTCGCGGGGAAATCAGTTGCACCTCACCGAGGCGACCGCCTTGCAGCATCATCTGGTAGAGGGCGACCATGCCCCGGGCCGTGCCATAAGCCCCGCCCCCGGGGACACCCGCCTCTTGCCATTCGCGCGAAGCGTTCTCGGGGCGCAGCACCAATCGCCCGCCCTGAGCGGCATCGGGCTCGTAAAGATAGGACATGCGTGGCAGCTGGTCCTCGGGCAGGCCCAGATAAATCTCGTCTTGCAGGCCCAGCGGGCGCAACACCTGGGCCGCCACCACTTCGCGGAAATCCTGGCCCGTGGCGGCCTCAATCACCATGGCCAGCGTCCAGTGCGCGCTCAAGCCGTGGTAGCTGATCTTGCTGCCGGCAGGCCACTCGGGCACAAAGTCGCACACCGCCTGGCGGACTAGGGCGTGGTTGCGCCACATCGACGCGGGCACCTCGCGGTTCGGAAAGCCGCCTTGGTGGGTGATGACCTGAAACAACGTGGTGTCTTGCTTGCCATGGGCGGCAAACTCGGGCAGATGGTCGGCCACGCGGTCGGTGAAGCGCAGCAGGCCCTGCTCGTGCAAACGCCACAAGGTGGTGGCGATGATCACCTTGGTGTTCGAGTACAAAAGCCACAAGGTGTCGGGCCGGGTCGGCTGGGCTTGGGCATCGATGCCGCCCCCCTGACCGGTGCGGGCCTGACCAAAACTCATGTCCAGCACCAGTCGGCCCTGGTACGCGATGGCGATTTGCGCGCCCGGATACATGCCCTTGGCAATGTGCTGCTCGATCAAGTCATACAGGGGCTGCAAAGCGCCCTCACGCAGAGGGGCATCGCTCAAAGTCCCGATGGGTAAAGGCCGTGTCATCTCAACCTCCGACTTTCATCATGATTTTGCCGATGTGGGCCGAGGTTTCCATGAGTGCATGGGACTGGGCCGCTTGCGACAAGTCGAACACTTTGTAGATGTAAGGCTTGACCTGGCCGCTGGCCAACAACGGCCAGACCTGCTGTTGCAGGGCCTGGGCGATGGCGGCTTTATCGGCGGCACTGCGCGGACGCAAGGTAGACCCGGTGTATGTCAGGCGCTTGGCCATGAGCGAGACCCAGTCCACCTCCACTTTGGAAGGCTGCAAGAACGCAATTTGCACCAGCCGCCCTTCCAGGGCCAAGATCTTCAGATTGCGCTGTATGTAGGGGCCACCCACCATGTCCAAAATCAGGTTCACCCCCTGCTGGCCGGTGATTTCGTGGACCACCTCGACAAAATCGTGGTCTTTGTAGACGATGGCGTGGTCCGCTCCAGCGGCGCGACAGGCTTGCGCCTTGTCCTCACTGCCCACAGTACAGAACACCTCTGCCCCCCAGGCATGGGCCAATTGAATGGCCGTCAAGCCGATGCCGGAAGAGCCGCCATGGACCAAAAACCGCTCGCCCTTTTGCAGGCGGCCACGCTCAAACACATTGGTCCAGACCGTGAAAAAATTCTCCGGCAAGGCCGCCGCTTGCAACAAGTCATGGCCTTGCGGTATCGGCAGTGCTTGC
>JBEBAJ010000107.1:0-8057 GCA_041158965.1 Pseudomonadota bacterium
CAGGTGCAGGGCCGCACCGTTCACGTGACCGGCATCTCCAAGGGCGCAGGCATGATCCGCCCCAATATGGCGACCATGCTGGGTTTCCTGGCCACCGACGCGGCCATTGCCCCTGAACTCATGCGCGACTTGGCTTTTGAGTTGGCCGAAGGCTCATTCAACCGAGTCACGGTCGACGGCGACACCTCCACCAACGATTCGTTTTTGGTCATCGCCACAGGCCGTGCCGGTCATCCGCCCATCACCGATTGGTCACAAGCCGGTGCGGCCGGGCTCAAGCAAGCCATGCTGGGTGTGGTGCGCCAGCTGGCGCAAGCCATCGTGCGCGACGGTGAAGGGGCCACCAAATTCATCACCGTTCAGGTCGAGGGCGGGCGCGACGCCGCCGAGTGCCGTCAGGTGGCCTATGCCATCGCCCACTCCCCCCTGGTCAAAACCGCCTTTTATGCCAGCGACCCCAATCTGGGCCGCATTTTGGCGGCGGTGGGCTATGCCGGCATTGCCGACCTCGACCAAACCCGCATCGACTTGTACTTGGACGACGTCCATGTCGCCCGTCAAGGCGGGCGCCACCCCGAGTACCGCGAAGAAGACGGCCAGCGCGTCATGAAACAAGCCGAGATCACCGTGCGCGTCGGCCTGGGCCGGGGCGCGGCCAGCGACACCGTCTGGACTTGCGATTTCAGCCACGACTACGTCAGCATCAACGCCGATTACCGCAGTTGAACCCCATGAACCCTTCATTTGAACGCCTCATCGAGCGGGCCGAGGCCCTGATCAACCGCATCGAAGCCATCCTGCCCCAACCCGTCTCGGCCCCCGCCTGGGAGGCCAGCATCGCATACCGCTATCGCAAACGTTCCAGCGGCCACGGCCTGCTCGAACCGGTGCGCCATGTGGCCCCGCTGGCGCTGTCTGACCTCAAAGAGATCGATGGCCAAAAAGAAAAGATCACCCGCAACACCGAGCAATTCGTGCGCGGTTTGCCGGCCAACAATGTCTTGCTCACCGGCGCACGTGGCACGGGCAAGTCCTCCCTCATCAAGGCCTGCCTCAACGAGTTCGCCCCGCGCGGTTTGCGGCTGATCGAGGTCGATAAGGCCGATTTGGTCGATTTGCCCGACATCATTGAACTCGTCTCTGAGCGCCCCGAAAAATTCATGGTCTTTTGTGACGACCTCAGTTTTGAAGACGGTGAGCCGGGCTACAAGGCATTGAAATCCATCCTCGACGGTTCAGTCGCCGCCGCCACCCCCAACGTGCTCATTTACGCCACCAGCAACCGGCGTCACCTCTTGCCCGAGTACATGAAGGAAAACCTCAGCTACACCCACACCGCAGACGGCGAAGTGCATCCGGGCGAAGTCATCGAAGAAAAAATTTCGCTCTCCGAGCGTTTTGGCCTGTGGGTCAGCTTCTACCCCTTCTCGCAAGACGAGTACCTCACCATCGTGGCCCAATGGCTGACCGCCCTGGGCCTGCCCGCCGCTGAGGTCGATGCCGCCCGCCCCGAAGCCTTGGTGTGGGCGCTGGAGCGCGGCTCACGCAGTGGCCGCATCGCCTATCAGTTTGCCCGAGACTATGTCGGCCGCCACGCGGGCTGATCGTCCCTCCCCCCTGGTGGCAGATGCCGACCGGCCCCGCGAGGGTGGCCCGGATCGCCCCTTGGTGCAAGTGGCCGTCGGGGTGCTGTTTCAGCCCGATGGCCGTTTCCTGCTCACCTCCCGACCGCCAGGCAAGGTGTATGAAGGGCATTGGGAATTCCCGGGCGGCAAGCTCGAGCCGGGCGAAACCGTGGCAAGGGCGCTTGAGCGCGAATTGCAAGAAGAGCTGGGCATACACATCGAAGACTGCACCCTCTGGCGCACCGAGCAGGTCGATTACCCGCACGCCTGGGTACAGCTGAATTTTTGTCGGGTCACCCGCTGGAGAGGCGTGCTGCAAATGCGTGAAGGCCAGTCGTTCTCCTGGCAACGGCTGCCGGTGCAGGTCGAGCCCGTCTTGCCCGGCACCTGGCCCGTGTTGCGCTGGCTCGAAGAAGAGCAGGCCGCCCCCCGCTGAAACGGCGGGCGCGACCTGCGGCCTCATTGCGGGCGGTCCAGCCCTTCGATGTCATCGGTCGGGCTCTCATCGGGCACCCGATGCGATTCACTGGCCCAGGCCCCCAGGTCGATTTGTTTGCAGCGCTCACCGCAAAAAGGCCGAAAGCGATTGCTCGGGGCGAACAAACTCGGTTGCCCGCATTGCGGACACACCACCCAGCGTTCAGTCTGCGCCATCGCCAACCATTTCCTTGGGCCTTACGCGCACAAGGCCATTTCAAAATTCAGGTCGTCGGTGCTGGGTTGCAACTCGCCCTGTTCGTCGGGGCGCTGTAGGCGCACCGAAATCATCATCCGATTGCCGCTGATCTCCGGGATCAGGCCACACCCTGGCTCAAAGCGCAGCTGCATCAGCTGATATCGGCCTTGCGGCAGGTTTTGCTGAAACTGCCCGGCAACGGCGGCCACCCGCTGGGCCTGTGCAGAATCGCGCGACAGGCGCAACAGCAGATTCACGCTGGCATACAGGGGCTGCAGCGAGCCCGTCCAGCGCAACACATCGTCGCGTCGCGCTTGCGGCTCTTTGTGTTGCCAGGCCAGATACTGGGGCATGTCAAAACCGCAAGTGCCCCCCGGGATCGACATCCGGTTGCGCAAATTGGTCAGCCACTCATGTTCATTGATGAAGTTGCCAAACCGAGACGCGTTCGAATGGATCCCCTCAAAACACGACTCTATATGGCCCAGCCATTCGTCCAAAACCGCCTCGGCCACCGCCGGATTGCCCCGGTAAGACAAAAACTGCTGCTTGTGCCGCTCCAGGTCTTTGAGCAGGTCAGATTTCAGGTCGGCCCGGGCCGCCACCTCGGCAATTTCAAACACCGTGCTGAAGCAAAAATGATGTTCGATGGGGTGCTCGCGGTGCAATAGCCACTCAAAGCGCTTGAACAAATATTCAAGCCGCAAATAGGTGCGGACGCGCTCGTTGAGGGGGTGCTCGTAAACAATCACAAATTCACATGCCGTGTTCGCGTGTTGGGCAGCATCATAACCCTCTTTAATCCAGAGGCAGGGCCTGCACCCGGCCCCTCAGCTCATCCAGGCTTAAGCCGTCGTTCAGGATGACCCAATCGGCCATGGCCAGTCGTTTCTCCCGGCTGCTCTGGGCGGCGATGATGCGCTCGACCTCTTCAGCCTTCAAGCCGCTGCGGGCCATCACCCGGCTGATCTGGGTCTGCGCCGAGCAATCCACCACCAGCACCCGGTCCACCCGGCCTCTCCAATGGGCCGATTCGGCCAACAAAGGCACATCAAAAACCAGACAGCGGTGACCGGCGTCTATGGCGGCCTGCGTCTGGCGTGCGGTTTCCTGCGCCACCAGCGGGTGGATGATGGCCTCCAGTTGCTGGCGGGCCTGCGGGTCTTGAAACACCCGCTCACGCATGCGCTCGCGGTTCAAGGCCCCCTCAGGGGTGATGAATTCCGGGCCGAATTGGGCGGCGATGGCCGCCATGGCCGCGCCACCCGGGGCGGTGCTGGCGCGCGAAATGGCATCGGCATCGATGATGGCCGCCCCGCGCTCGCGCAGCATGCCCGCCACGGTGCTTTTGCCGCTGCCTATGCCACCCGTCAATCCGATCTTCAACACCATGGGGCGAGTGTATCCGTCTCCTTTGTCGGGGTGCCATGGCACGCACTCACACCCATTGCCCCATCTGCATCACAGGCAAATAAAGCGCCAGCACCAGCCAACCCATGCCCAGACCCAATACCCCCATCAGCACCGGTTCAAGCAAGCGCGAGGCCAATTGCCACTGCTGGGCCAAGGCCTCGCTTTGCAGCTTGGACCATTGGCTCAGCATCGAGGGCAAAGTGCCCGCCGCCTCACCGGCATACACCCATTGCACCAACGTGGGGCTGAACATCTCCCGGCCGCAGCGCACACGCCCGCGCCGGTTGCCGGCCGCCATGGCGGTGGCCAGTGCATGGCCCAAGGCCAGGTCCCGCCCCATTTGTGCGCTGGCCCAGGCCATCCAGGGGCTGGCCGTGGCCGGCCCCACCAAGGCCAACGCAGCCCGCCAGTCCAAACCTGCTTGCAACAGCTGAGACAAGAGACCGCACCACAGCGCTTCCAGATGCATTTGCCACCAACGCCCCAGCCAGGGGCTGCGCCACAGCCAACGCTCCAGCCGGGGTCGCCAGACCGGGTCGCGCCAGCCCAGCAGCCCCCCTGCGGCCACCACCAACGGGCTGGGCCAAATCAACCAGCCCGCCTCGACCCAGACGGCACTCAGCGACAGCAAGGCACGCGTGGCCCAGGGCAGTTCCGCATGCAGGCTGCGGTACAACGACTCAAAGACCGGCAACACCCAATGCAGTACGCCGACCAGCACGGCAGCGGCCAGCAGCAAGACCAACAAAGGGTAGGCCAGGGCCGAACGCACCTGCCGCCACATCCGTGTCTGCGCCTCGTGGCGGGCCAACCACTGCGCCATCTGAGCCGACCAGGTCCCGCTCTCTTCCCCGGCTTGCGACAGGGCTTGCAAGGGGCGAACCAGCCAGCCGCCTTGTCCCAGGGCTTCGGTCAGGCTCAGACCGCTGCGCACGGCAGCCATCAATTGCTCGGCGTCCCTGACTTGCTGTGGGCGACGGCAGGCATCGCGCCACATTTGCAACGATTGCAGCCACGGCAGGCCGGCCTGATGCATGCGCACCAGATGGCGCAGCAACTCAGGGGTGTCTTTTTCGCGCTCACGCATGGGTGGCGGCCTCCACCTCGGCCCGCGTGGTCAGGCCCTGTGCCGCTTTGGACCATCCGTCCTCGCGCAACCCCGTCATCCCGCTGGCTCGGGCCTGTTGCGCCAGGGCCAGGCTGTCTGCCCCTTGCAAGATCAGCCTTTGCAGGCTTTCATCCATGGGCATCACCTCAAACAAGCCGATGCGGCCCTGATAGCCGTGGCGGCATTGCGCACAGCCCGTCGCCACCCAGCCCCACAGCGCATCGCAGCGGCGGCAATGCGGGCACAAACGCCGCACCAGCCTTTGGGCGGTCACCAAGCGCAGGCAGGTGGCCACATGGTAGGGGGGCAGCCCCAAGTCTTGCAAACGCACCAAGGCATGCGCGGCGTCGTTGCAGTGCAAGGTCGACAGCACCAAATGGCCGGTTTGTGCCGCTTGCACCGCCACTTTGGCTGTCTCCAGGTCTCTGATTTCCCCCACCATCAGCACATCCGGGTCTTGTCGCAACAAGGCACGCAGGCATTGGGCAAAGTTCAGCCCGATGGCCTCATGAACCGCCACCTGATGGATGCCCGGCAGCAAAATCTCGACGGGCTCTTCGACCGTGGTGATGTTCAGCTCAGGCGAGTTGATTTCGCGCAGACAATGCACCATCGACAGGCTCTTGCCCGCCCCGGTGGGGCCGGTGAACAAGATCAGCCCATCCGGTTCCCGCAAGGCCCGACGCAAGCGGGCCAGGTCGGTGGGGGCATATCCCAATTCCTCCAATTGCCCCAAACGGGCGTTCATGCGCATCAGCCGCAGCACCAGCTTTTCACCGCGCACGGTGGGCATTGAACTCACCCTGATGTGCACGCGCTCCCCCTGCCAGTCGATGGCCCAACGGCCATCCTGGGGGCGGCGTTTTTCGCCTATGTCCATCCGGGCCAGTATCTTCAGCCTCGACACCATCCGCTCCGGATGAATCGCCGCTGGCACCTCCACCTCTTGCAACAGGCCGTCGATCCGACGCCGCACCCGCAAGCATTGCCCTGCGGGTTCAAAATGCAGATCCGACGCCTGGTCTTGCAGGCTCAGTGTCAGCAGCTGATCCAGCCACAGGCTGGCCGCGTCTTCTGCCTGCGGGCGTGGCGAAAATGAAGGGGTGGCCATGCACCCAGCTTAGGACAGGGCCAGCCCCTGCACTGGGGTTTGACCTCACGGCTTGCCAAACGCCGGGCTTTGGCGCACACTAGGATGAATACACCTTCACCCCTTGCAAAGATCACCATGGACATTCAGCCGAGACCGCCCATCGAGCGCTCCCCCCCGGCGCGCCTTCCCGCCAGGGTGGATGATCGCCGTGCTGAACAGGCTTTGGCCGACCGTCGGGTTCAAGATCAAAACAGCGCCGACCAACGTCGACAGGCCGAATTGCAAAGCACCCGGCGCGCCATGCAAGACCAAGCTGACAAAGGCCGCTACGTCGATCGCCGGGCCTGAGCCTCACGCATGCGACTGACCAAATGGAGCGATTACACCTTGCGCGTGCTCATGCATTGCGCCAGCCTGAGGCACCGGCCTAAACCCGTCACCATCCAGGAAATCGCCCAGCGGCACGACATTTCCCGCAGCCACCTCATGAAGATCGTCATGACCCTGGCGGGCTGGGGTTGGATCGAATCCATACGGGGGCGCGGCGGTGGCATTCGCTTGCTGATCGACCCCGGACAATTGCGCATCGGCGATGTACTGCGCCGCACCGAGACCGATTTCGCCTTGGTCGAGTGCTTTGACCCCGAGCACAATCAGTGCAAACTGATCGAACGTTGCCCATTGCAAAACGTATTGCAAGAAGCCTTGGGCAGTTACCTGCAAGTTTTGGATCGGGTGTCGCTGGCCGACATCGTTCCCCAAGCCCCTGGCCAGCCTGTCTCTATTCAGACTTTCTTTGAAACCCGCAAACCCTGGCCGAAATCCTACTGAGCAGCATCAAAGTCATGGCCGCAATACCTCGGGGCAAGAAAAAAGGGCTTGGATGGCTCCAAGCCCTTGATTTCAAAATAATTTGGTGGCGCTTCACGGATTCGAACCGCGGACCTGTGGATTATGATTCCATCGCTCTAACCGACTGAGCTAAAGCGCCGAAGGGTGGTATTTTAGCGCATTTTTTGCCCTTCAATGCGTGGGGGAGTCCAAACCGATGTCCATCATCATCTGGCTCGCCAAGCCCTCCAGCATACCGCGCAGCGCCTCATCGCTCAGCGCCTGCGGCACCACCAGCAGGGCACGCACCTTGAACTGGGCCTGACCCGACACCTGTTGAATTTCTGTGTGCAGGTCTTCTATGCTCACGCCTCGCTCGGCCAGGCCGACCGACAACTCGCGCACGATGCCGGGTCGGTCCGGGCCGGTCAGCTCAAAGCGCAACATCCGGTTGCCCGCTGGCACGGGGGGCGAATCAGAGCGGGCCCACTGCACACTCAGGCCCTCGCCCTCCAGTTTGGCCAAAGCAGCGATCACCTGCTCGGCCTGCTCGGGGGAAACCTGCAAATGCACCACGCCGGCAAACTGATCGGCATAGTGGGTCATGCGGCTGTCGGCCCAGTTCACGGCCATGCCTTGCAGGCTGTCAGAAATCATCCGCACGATACCGGGGCGGTCACGCCCGATCACGGTCACCACCAAAGACGTGGTCAAGGTGGCATCGTGCGGCACCAGTGACACATTGCGCTTGATCATGGGGGCTTTGGTGGCAAAACGCGGGTCCTGCTGGTGCGCAGGCAGGCTGCCATGTTGCGCCGCATGGTTCACCACCTGGCGAATCAGGCGCAGGCCCATGGGCGATAGGGCGCGCTCCCACAGGTCGCGGGCGCTTTCACCTTTGACCACAAAACACCAATCCTGCGCCGCAATGGCGCCGTCGTCCCAACCCGCATCCAGGTGATAAATCGAGCCTCCCGCAATCGGGTCGCCCGCCAGCAACGTCCATTCCACGGCGGCAATCCCCCGGTGCCTGGGCAACAAAGAGGGGTGGTAACCAATGGCACCGATGCGCGCCCGGGCCAGGGCCTCGGGCGTGACAAAGGCGTGTGTGTGTGCCGCCACGATCAGGTCGCAGTCTTCCTTCAGGGCATCGCCCGGCACTTTGCGCGGGCTCTCCAGCACAGTCAGGGGCAATCCGGCCTTTTGCGCGGCCAGGGCCAGGCGGTCGTCGGCGCTATTGGCCACCACCCGCACCACCTCGTGTCCGTCTTCAAGCAACTGGGCCAGCACGGTCGCGCCAAAGTAGCGCGA
>JBEBAJ010000108.1:0-8001 GCA_041158965.1 Pseudomonadota bacterium
CCTCGGGCTTGAGGTAGGCGCCGCGCATGGCGTTTTTGGTGAAGAAGTCAGCCTGCTTGAGCACCGCCGCCTCCAGCGCCTGGGTGTAAGACTTCACTTGGGCCTCAGTGAGTCCTGCTGGCCCATAGAGCCCGTACCAACCGTCGACCACCAAATCAATGCCCTGCTCTTTCAGGGTGGGTACCTCAGACAACACCTGACTGCGTTGCGACCCCGTGGTGGCCAGAATCCGCACCCGGCCCACTCGGTGGTGCTCAATGGCGTCGGGCAGGGGCGAGACGCCCAGCGGCAAGTTACCGGCGATCAAGTCCACCATGGTCGGGGCTGCGCCTTTGTAGGGCACATGAACCATCTCGATCTTGGTTTTTTGTACCAACCCTTGCCCGATGAAATGCGGTACGGTGCCCGCGCCAGGCGACCCATAGGCGGCCTTGTGTGCGGGGTCTTTGGCCCATTGCAGAAATTCAGCCATGGTCTTGGCCGGGGTGCCCGGGCCAGTGCTCAGGGCGTAATCCACCACGCACACCCTGCCCAGTGGAGTGAAATCTTTGACCGGGTCATATCGAAGTTGCCGGTAAAGCCACTGGAATAAGGTCATCGGCCCGTGGGGCACCAGCATCAGGGTCGGTTGATCAGGCCGGGTGGGTTTCACGGTTTCCGGGGCAAAGCGACCCGAAGCCCCCGGGCGGTTCTCAACCACCAGCGAACGACCCAGGCCATCGCGCATCGACTCGGCCAAGGCGCGGGCGGTCAGATCGACGGAACCACCAGGCGCAAACCCCACCACGATTTTCAGGGGGCTGTTCTGCGCCCGGGTTTGAACCCAGGGCCCAGAGGCGCAGGCAAGCAGTGCGGCTTGGTGAAAAAATCTTCTTTTCATGTTTTAACTTTTGGTCAAGGGGAAACAGGGCCTTGGATCAATCAGGCATCGACCCTGACATGGGCGTCTTTGATCACACGGGCCCACTTTTGTTGCTCGGATCGGATGAATTCGGCAAAACGACGCGTGCTACCTCCGCCATCCTCGGCGCCGTACTGATCGAGTTTCTCGATGACATCCGGCATGGCCAGCACTTTGTTGATGTCCTCGTTCATGCGCACAGCCATGGCCTGGGGCAATTTCCCAGGGCCGGCCAGCCCGTACCAAGTGGTGGCGTCAAACCCGGCGAACCCTTGTTCGTCCATGGTCGGCACGTTCGGGTGACCTTTGGCTCGCTTGGAGCGGGTTTGGGCCAATGCGATGACCTTACCGGCCTTGACATGCGGGGTGGCCGCAGTCATGGTTTCAAAACAATAGTTGACCTGTCCGCCAATCAGGTCAACCAGCAAGGGGCCAGACCCTTTGTAGGGCACATGCAAGGCGTCGATGCCGGCCCTGAGCTTGAACATCTCCAAGGCCAGGTGTTGGGCAGAGCCCCCGCCGGCAGACGCAAAAGAAACCTGCCCTGGGCGGGCCTTGCAAAGTGCGACCAAATCGGTCACGGTTTTGGCGGGAAGGGCTTCGTTGCCGATGAGCAAATTGGGCGTCACACCCACCAGACAGATGGGCACAAAATCATTCTCAACCGAATAATTCAGTCTGGGTTGCAGTCCGGGCGCAATGGCATGGCTATTGATGTGCGCCATGAGCAAGGTGTTGCCATCACCCGCTTGTTTGGCGACATAGTCGGCCGCAATCACTCCAGCGGCACCCGCCCGGTTTTCAATCACGATCGAGGTGTTCCACAGTACTTGCAACTTTTGAGCCACCACCCGTGCCAGGGCGTCGGTGCCACCCCCGGGTGGAAAACCGACCACGATGCGCACCGGCCCGCTGGGCAGGTTTTGCGCCCACAAGGCGGGGGTTGCCAGGCTCGCCACACAGGCACCGATGCTTTTGATCCAAACTCGACGTTTCATGGCCACCTCAAGATTAAAAGGGCCATCTCATTTTATGGAACGGGCCCCAATAAGCAAGTGTTTGGCGAGTGGCCAAAATCGGCATGCCATGCAAGGCGGATTTCGACGCAGATATCGGAATATCTCTGCAAAAAATTCAACGAAGCAGGGTGCCCGAGTTTGGGATGAAACGACGCATGGGGTTTTGCAGGGTTTCCTTAAATATTTTTAAATAGCACTTTTGTGTATATAATAATTTAGTGATTAATTTTTTATATTCATTTTTCGGCACTCGCTTTCCGGGTTGTGGGTCGGGGGCGTGCCCGTGATCATCATTGCATCGGGCGCTGTGATCGCCAGAGAGTTTCAGGCCGAGATAGGCCGTATTCCGCCTGCTTTTCTGCCTCTGGGCCACAAGCGACTCTATGAGCACCAAGCCCATCATCTGCGTCAGGCCTTCCCGGATGAACAGATCTTCATGTCGATTCCGGAGTCATTTCGTGTTCCCCCGCACGACATCGAACTGTTGGCAGGCCTGGGGGTTCAACAGGTGCAAGTGCCCGAAGAGTTGCCTCTGGGCGCATCCATTCTGAGCATCATCAACCGCATCGGGATCTACGATGGGCCCTTGCGCCAACTTCATGGCGATACGCTGATCGACCTCTTTCCGAACGAAGCCGATGTCATCGGATTGGGGCACACTGAAGATGACTACCCTTGGGAAATCGAAGACCGCTCGGCCCAGGATGCCACGGCTTGGTGTGGCTATTTTTCGTTCAGCAACATCAAGCTTTTGGCCCAGTCCTTGGCATTGAGTCAAGGCAATTATGTCGATGCCATCCGACATTACCGCACCGTTCAGCCACAGAGCGCCCGACTCATCGAAGGCTGGAAAGACATGGGGCACATCAACACCTACTACCGGGCACGGGCCGAATTCACCACCGAACGTGCCTTTAACCAACTTCGCATTGAAGATGGGGTGGTTCGAAAAACCGGTACCGATGGTCGCAAGATCGAAGCTGAAAGCCGATGGTTTTCAACCCTTCCACCACGCCTGAAAAAGCACACCCCGCAGTTGATCCACTGCAGCACACAGGGCAGCCAGCCTCATTACGACATCGAGTATGTGCCTCACTTGTCTTTGGCCGAGCTCTACGTGTTTGGCAATCTGCCCGTCGCCTTCTGGGCCAAGATCTTTCAGCGGGTCAACCAGGTCTTGGGCGATTTTGCGCAAGCCACTCCCGAAGTGAGGCTGAACGCCCGTTTGATTGAGCAAGACTTTGAGCAACTGATCGTGCACAAAACCATGGCCAGGCTCAAAGACCACCTGGGCTCACAGGGCCAGACATTTGACACCCCGCACGAATTGAACGGCCAATCCCTGCCCTCATTGAATGACATCTTGCGTGTGTGTCAGGCTGCCATTGCGTCTCAGGCACCCATGCCATCCGTCATTCACGGCGACTTTTGTTTCAGCAACATCTTGTATGACTCGCGCCTGGATCGACTGAAACTGATCGACCCGCGTGGGCTGAACGGTCAATCAGAGCCTTCCATCGAGGGCGACCTGCGCTATGACATCGCCAAATTCACACACTCTGCCGTGGGCCTGTATGACCATATTGTCAGCGGTCACTATGAACTGCGAGAACTGGGCACCCATCGCTTTTTTTTGAAGATCGACGCCGATCTGCAAACCCAGACTGCGGTCAAACATTTTTTGTCCTCCACCTTGCATGGCCAACGCGTTTTTGATGCCTTGCCGCTGGTGGTGCTCTTGTTTTTCTCTATGTTGCCGCTGCACTCTGAATCGCCCAAGCGCCAGCGCGCGCTTTATGCCAATGCCCTGCGCATCTTTCAACTTTGGAGAGAGGTGTAAATGTTCGTTTTTCCAATGATGGGCATCAGCCGCCGCTTCACCGAGGCGGGGTATGCACAGCACAAATACATGTTGCCGCTGCATGGGCGCAGCGTGCTGCACCATGTGGTGGAGTCATTTCAACATTACAGACAAGAAGACGAATTCATCTTCATCTGTCGGCAGGATGCCCACGAAACTCGCTTCATCCGACAGGTGTTGGATGATCTGGGGGTCGCGCATTACCGCTTGGCCGAACTGCCGCACCCGACGCAAGGGCAAGCCCAAACCGTGTTCATGGGCCTGGAGGCCGTGGGCACCCATGCGGATGAGGAAGTCTATATTTTCAATATCGACACGATGCGGCCCGGTTTTATCAAGCCATCGGCATCTGATTTGGGGGATGGCTACCTCGAAGTCTTTCAAGGCACAGGTTCGCACTGGTCCTTTGTACTGCCCGGGGCCCAACGCCAAGTATTACTCACCACCGAGAAGGAGAGGATTTCCGATCTGTGTAGCGATGGCTTGTACTACTTCAGACGCAAGGCTTGGTTTGATCAAGCTTTCAAAATTGCTCAAGGCGGCCAATTATTGAACCGGGGGGAATACTATATCGCCCCCTTGTACAACCACCTGATCGAGCAAGGCTTACGCATCAAGTACGGCGAGATCGAAGCGCATGAGGTCATTTTTTGCGGAACCCCCCAGGAATACGAAGCGCTAAACCCCTTGATATCCACCCAGCCCCCCAAAGTCTTGCCATGAACCTCCAGCGTGTGGCCATTGCCATTCCAATTCATGCCCCTCATTTTCAATTCGGTACCCAATGGGTTTACGCATCCTTGGGGGCAGAGTTCGATCTGGTGTTTGTCCACACCACGAAAGAAGAACAATCTGCCTTCGAAAAACATTTCCCCAAAACGGCTCTGGACCATTTCCAGAGTCTGGTGCTGGCCGATCATTTTTCCGAGGATCAACTGGCCCTTTTGGCTGAAAAACGCGCCCAGCCCAGCGTCAAAAAATTCTATGCCCTCGAGCGACTACAAGCGCATTATTCACACGTGATTTGTTTGGATGCCGAATGTTTGGTGTTGCGCAGGTCTGGCTGGGTCCAGGCAGCGCAGACCATCATGTCCCGCCAATAATGGTTCGGCGGTCAGTTGCACCCAGGGATGGTGGGGGAGCGGCAGATCGTGCAATGTTCAATGACTGAACTGCCACTCCCATACGGTCTTCTGTCGCCATACACCCATCGAATTGAGGATCTGATCTACACTTGGTGGTGGGATTTGCCCATCTACGAATCAGCTCACCTACCGGCATTTCTAGAGTGGATCGGTTGGCACCACAAAGACGAATTCCTGCGCCGCATCTCCTGGTTTTCTTTTGACCATGTGGTGTATCAGTGGTTCACCCATCTGTTCCACGGGTTTGAATTGGTCACTTGCACCGGCCACCATCATTCGCTGGAGTTTAGCCCCAGCCATGTGGTGGAGTACATGCATACCGAGGTCGCCCAATTGCATTGGGTCAACGGCTTGGCCTATACCCAAAACCCGACGTTCTATCAGGAGAGGGGGTTTCTTGCCGTCTTCCACCTGGATCGCTCGGTGTACCCGATATTCACCCCTTGATTCAGTCACCAACGATCTTGCGTTCACGGATAATGGCGCCAAAGCGCCTGGAGTCTTCTTGCGCCTTGGCCGCGAATTCGGCAGGGTTGAGGGGCAAGGCCTCACCACCCAGGGCCTGTATGCGGTCTTTCACCGCCGTGGTGGCCAAGATGCGGTTGATCTCGCGATTGAGCAGGGACACCACCTCGGCGGGGGTGCCTGCCGGGGCATAGAAACCAAAGACGGTGTCGGCGTCAAAGCCCTTCAGCCCCACTTCATCCAAGGTCGGCACCTGAGGAAACAACGGCGAACGCTTGGGGCTGCCCACGGCCAAGAGTTTCAGCCGACCGGCGCGCACCTGATTAAGGCCTATACCAGGATCAAAGTAAAAATCGATCTGCCCGGCCAACAGGTCTTGCAGGGCTGGCGCCGCACCGCGATAAGGCACATGCACGGCAAACAAACCGGCTTGGCTCTTCATCATCTCGCCAGCCAAATGCGGCGAGCTGCCGTTGCCCGCCGAACCATACGAGAGGCGACCCGGATTGGCTTTGACATAGTCTAAAAATTCTTGAGCGGTATTCACCGGCAAAGACGGCTTGGTGACCAGGAACACCAGCACGCGGGCTGCAGAGGCCACGGGGGTGAGTTCTTTGACGGGGTCAAAGGGCATGCGGGCGTAAATGTGTGGATTGACCGATACCATGCCACCCGAGCTCATCAATAGGGTGTATCCATCGGCAGCGGATCGGGCGACCACTTCGCCGCCTAAGTTGCCATTGGCTCCGGCGCGGTTTTCCACCACCACACTTTGGCCCAATGCTTCTGCCAGCGGTGTGCCGATGGCACGAGCGATCTGGTCTGCCGCGCCACCGGGCGGGAAATTGACCACGATGCGGATGGGCTTGGTGGGCCAACTTTGCGCCCAAGCCGTCCCCAATAGGCCCATGGCCAATAGGCTGGCCGTCAACCAGCGTCGGGTGAGGGTCAGGGGGGATGGAATGGATGTCATGTGGGGGTCTCCTTCATCATCATTGTTGTGCACCAAACTGCCAGACTAAGGGCGGCCAGTGCGAGGGTTTTTCATCCACAAAATCGGTTGTTCTGGCACCGGGCGTGCGGGTGCGCCATGCTGCGCCAAGGCCTGATCCAAAGCCTGCCCGGCTTCATCTTGCAAGGCGGCACGACGCCAGCGCTCTATGCGCGCCAATTGCTCATTCGCGGGAACACCGTCGGCCAGGCCATGTGTGAGGATGTGTTGCAAATTGCGGCGTGAGCGGTCGTGCGTGCTGCCGTAGCCTTTGACCAACTGACCGCAACGCGCAACCTCCAAACCCAAGGCCGGACTGGTGCGGGTTGCTTGCAATAGGGCCTGCAGCCAGCCCTCGATTTGGGCCTGCTCGGCCGCATATCGGCTGCCCCAAGGTCGGACCCAGCGCAAGGAAGCCAACAGGCGCAGCATCAGCCAGCCCCCCAGGGTGTGCGTGGCCACCTGGATCGGCAGTGCCCAAGGGGCACGGCCTTGAGCCACCCGACGACGATCCCAATTCAAGGCACGCTCGGCCCAGGCGGTCGGCAAAAGGCCGGCGATTTCGGGCACACCGGGTTTGAAATGGTCGTATATCTTGAGCAGATCGTGCGCCCCCGCACGGGTCTCACGGCGCAATCGGGCCATCCTGCTGGCGCGGCTTTTCAGGTCGGCCACGCGAATGACATCGTCAAAAGCCATCCAAAGCGCCAGCCAGCGCGCAACCTCCTGGGTGATGGGGTGTTGCTCGGCACCGGGGCTGGCAGCCTGCTCAGCCTGCAAAACGCTTTGCAATCGACGCACATACAAGGCCAAATAGGCGGGGCCTTGGTGCTCAAGCAAACGCGCCTGGGCCAAAGCCAACACGGGATGAGTGTCGGAAGGAAACTGGGCAGCCAAATCGGTCCTCAGCGTGGGGGCGGCATCGGTCTTGGGTTCGGCCCATAAGACCTCCAGGTAACGCTGTTGCTCGCGCTGTCGCGTGATGGCCGCATGACCCAAGGCGAAACCACGCTGACTGGCGCGAGCACTGGCGCTCTCCCCTGCCAAGACGGCCTCATAGATGGCGCGGTCAAAGGGCAGCAAATCACTGGCGGCGATACAACCCAGCATGACGGCGCTGACGACGGTACCCGCCTGACGGGTCAACTCGGCCATGTCCAGCACATGGTGGGCACGACTGTGCTGGGCGACCAGTTCGGTCAAGGCGGTCGTGCTCATGCGACCGTCGCCCATGACCATTTTCTCGGCGGTGGTGAGCACCCTGCCCCCATGGCTAATGACCAGGGTGCGATCCGCCGAGGCCATGCCTTGGGCCATCTGGCGCGAGGTCTCGAGCAACTCGGACGAGATCAAAGCATCGAGTCGGCCTGGCAAGGGGTTCAGGCCCAATACGGGGCGTTGACGGCCCAAGACACTGAAGGGTTGTGGATAGATTTCCAGATAATAGGTAGTGGCACCGGTGCGTTGGGCCACACCGGGCACCGAAGTCGCCTGTGCCGGATGGCCAGCCTGGCGGGCCGCTTCAACCAACCAATCGGCCAGCACGCTGCCGCCCTCGCCGCCCAAGGCGCACAATAAAATGGAGATGGGGGCCGTCATGGTCTGGCCCCTTGTAGCCA
>JBEBAJ010000109.1:0-7995 GCA_041158965.1 Pseudomonadota bacterium
GATCAAGCATCACTTCAAGCCATAAAAATCTGGTGGATTAATGAATTCGTTAAATTTTTCAGTAGTCAACCGTTCAAACTGACTTTTGACTCAAGTCGATCGCTGATGTTTGCGCTTGAAGAACTGTTGCAACAAGCCTCTTCACGTCAACGAAAGAACCCAGGCTCAACCTATACAGGCACAATGCTTCAACATCTAATTGGAGCAACTCTCGATTTATCGCTACCAGACAATACCATCATGCATCACGGTGCTTCTGTCGCAGACGCCGTTTCGTCTCGATCAGGTGACTTCGTTTTTGAAGGAATCACAATTCACTGCACCATGACCCCGGGGGATGCCTTACTTGCTAAATGTATTAAAAACATAGAAGTTGGTGTGGCACCCACCATTTTTACCGTCAATAAGGGGGTTCTATCCGCTCAGAACCTTTTAGAAAGCCATGAAATTGAAGGACGGGTTTCAGTAATTGATGCCCTTCAATTTATCACCATGAAAATTTATGAGCTAAGCGCTTTTAATGCATCAAAGATTCATGGAAATCTAATTTCTCTGATCCATCGGTACAACGAACTTGTCGAACTGCACGAAAACAATCCGAGTTTGAAAATTTTATTTGAATGACCTCATTAATTTTTAATTTTTTGAATATATGAAAAATTCTATATATACGATCCTGACCCAATTTCCTTACCGCTTAGAAGTTGGAATTTCCGCCGAAATCTGCCGTTGACTTTGGTGAGGTTTCGAAATGGTTGAATGGCTGATGCTGCTTATGCCTTTTGGCACCGTTCAAGCTCGCCTCCGCAGTTCCGATAGTTGCCTATTTGCTTTGATGATCGGGTTCAGTATGTGTTCTCGCAAGTGCGCCACAACTGGAACCACGACGCCATCACCCATTAAGTGATAAACATCGTTATAACGGGTCGGTAGTTGATATGACTCACTTAACCCCATTAATCTGGCCATTTCCCTCGGTGAAATAAGTCTGGTACGAATATGTGGACCATCTATTACCATGATTGTTTGCCGGCTTGAGCCACCTGCTGGTGTCCTTAAACAACCAGCCACTCCATCAAATCTAACCTCTGCTCTTTGTATGCCCAAACGTGTACGTTTATAAATCGTACCAACTTTGAGTGCATGCGAATGCTGAGCTTCAAGCACCTTGCGTCGATTGACCTCGGTCATCATGGACATTATGCGATTTGTTACTTCCACAGGGTGCCACACAACCCCAGTGGGTTGACGCTCAACGATCGCATCCAGACTGGTCACGCGGACCGATGGAGAGGGCAGATTCCACCAAACCCATGAACACTTCGCCGTTTTGGATAGCCTGTGATAAGCCCTAATCAGCGCCTCGGGGTGCCAACCGGGCAATGGCAATTCAGAAATAGCCTGCTGGGGCATCTGAAGTGATTGGTCGACACCGATGATGAAAATTCTGGGGCGGGACTGGGGTACAAAATGAACCGCATTCACAACCACGGCACCAAAGCGATAGCCCTCATCGGACATAGCTTTGCCGATTTGTTCAAAGTCTTTGCCATCGTGTGAGGTCAGCGTCCCATAGACATTTTCCAGGATCACCATTTTTGGTTTGCGCCCCTCTCGATTGAGTGACTTGATCAACCGCCAAAACCCCCAGAAAGCACTGCTACGCTCACCATCCAGCCCTCGCCCGTTGCCCGCCAATGAGAGGTCTTGGCACGGGAAAGAACCCCAGGCCAGATCAACATGCCCCTTGAGTTGTTGTGTTTCAACTTTGAACACATCGCCAACCCAGAGATGGTCCCCTCCCCAATTGGCAATGTACGATTCGGCTTTTTTAGGGCAGATGTCGTTCGCAAATACACACCGCCAATCTTCGCCCAGACCTGCTCGGGCCATTCCCCCACCGGCAAAGAACTCATAGAAAGTACCTGTCGATATTTCTTTACTTTTTTGAAAGGATTGATTGCTCAATTTTTGTCTCCGTGGAACGCACCACTCAAACACAATACTGTATATCTTATCAGTAGACTTTGGGACAAACAATGTAACTATGCACACTCCCCTTTTTATTGCCGCGCATGAGTTTCATTCGGGCATAAAAAAAGGACTCCGAGGAGTCCTTTTTTTTGGGGCCAGACTGAAATTACTTCAGCTTGGTTTCTTTGTATTCGACGTGCTTGCGAGCCTTCGGATCAAATTTCATGATCGTCATTTTCTCGGGCATGGTCTTTTTGTTTTTGCTGGTGGTATAAAAGTGACCGGTGCCAGCCGTTGATTCGAGTTTGATTTTCTCGCGTCCGCCTTTGGAAGCCATGGTGATTTCCTTTCAGAATTAGGCTTGGCCGCGTGCACGCAGGTCGGCGAGCACGGCGTCGATGCCGTTTTTATCGATCAAACGCAGGGCGGCGCTGGAGACGCGCAGGCGCACCCAACGGTTTTCGCTCTCAACCCAGAACCGGCGGTATTGCAGGTTGGGCATAAAGCGGCGCTTGGTTTTGTTGTTGGCGTGGGAAACATTGTTCCCGACCATGGGGCCTTTGCCCGTGACTTCACATTTGCGTGCCATGAGGACACTCCATTCACACAGCCCATGACCGGTCGACGCATCGATGGCCACGAACCTCACCTCGCCAGTAAAAGGGGGCGGTATCCCTTTGGCCGACCACTGGGGTCAACCAGCCGTTCCCGTAGACAGGATCGGAAGAACCAAAGATTATAGCACGAACCCGCCGACACAGCCCACGCAGGTCAAGCCAGGCGGGCGGCGGCAACGCTCAGGCGCGGACGGCGCGCAGGCGCATCGAGAAATCACGCAGGGCGGCAATGCCGCTGCCTTCGGCCTGACGGCACCACGCTTGCAGGTCGGCGGCCAGTTGATCGCGGGTGCGATGGGTGCTCTGCCACAGCTGGCGCAGTTCTTCGCGCATGCGCACCATGGTGTCGGCCTGGGGCATGGCAGCGCGGGCTTGCTCAACCAGCGACAAGTCGACGGCAGGGATTTTTTCAAGATCGCGGTGCATCCAGCGCCGGGCGGCACGCAACACGGCGTCGGTCGGGCGTTGCTTGAGCGATTGGATGTCTTGGCGGCAAGCGGCTCGCAACTGGCGGGCGTAAGCGGCCATGACTTCATAGCGGTTGGCGATCAGGGCCTCGAGGGTTTTCTCGTCGGCCACCGGTTGGATGTCGCCGTAAGCCAGCTTGGGCGGGGTCTTTTTGACCTTGGCCAGGCCAAGGGCAGACAACAGACGGATGTAGAGCCAGCCGATGTCAAACTCATAGGGCTTGACCGATAGTTTGGCCGAGGTGGGGTAGGTGTGGTGATTGTTGTGCAACTCTTCGCCACCAATGATGATGCCCCAGGGCGAGATGTTGGTGCTGGCGTCGTGCGCCTCAAAGTTGCGGTAGCCCCAGTAGTGGCCCACGCCGTTGATGATGCCAGCGGCGGTGACCGGGATCCAGAGCATTTGCACCGCCCAGACCGTCAAGCCCAGGGCACCGAACAAAGCGATATTGATGATGAGCATCAAACCCAAGCCCTGCCAGGGGAAGCGAGAGTAGACATGGTTTTCAACCCAGTCGTTGGGGGTACCGTGCCCGTATTTGGCCAGGGTTTCGGCATTTTTGGCCTCTGTCCGATACAGCTCGGCTCCGCGCCAAAAGACCTCATCCAGGCCACGGGTCTGCGGGCTGTGGGGGTCTTCGGGGGTTTCACACTTGGCGTGGTGCTTGCGATGGATCGCCGCCCAGGCCTTGGTTTGCATGCCAGTGCCGATCCAGAGCCAGAAGCGGAAAAAGTGCGAGGGCAGCCAGTGCAGATCCAACGCACGGTGGGCCTGGTGGCGGTGCAAATAAATGGTCACCGCCGCAATGGTGATGTGGGTGGTGATGAGCGTGTAAGCCAAAATGGCCCAGCCAGACCAGTTCAGCAGCCCACGGTCCAGAAAAGTGAGCAGCGGCTCAACACCGGGTATTAAAAATTCATTCATTCAAGTACCTTAAAGGATTCGTCCAGGCGATCGTTGACATACCAGACACATTTTACGCCGCTTCCCAAATGGATGCAAAAAAGCCGTCCGTGCCGTGCCGGTGCGGCCAAAGTCGCAAAAAACGCCCTTCGGAGCCACACAATTCGTCGGCCTGGGCCACGCCCAGACGGCGCAAGGCCTCGGCTGCGTTCACAGGGCGCCAACCGGGGTGCGCGGCTTCAAAAGCCGCCACCACCTGCTCGTTTTCATCGGGCAACAGGCTACAGGTCGCATAAACCAAGCGACCACCGGGCTTGAGCAGGCGGGCGGCACTGGACAAAATGGCGATCTGGCGGGCCTGCATCTCTTGCACCGCGGCCAAACTTTGGCGCCATTTCAGGTCAGGGTTGCGCCGCAGGGTGCCCAATCCTGAACAGGGGGCATCAACCAGCACACGATCGATCTTGCCACTGAGACGCTTGATGCGGTCATCTCGCTCATGGGCGATCACGCTGGGGTGGACATTGGACAGGCCGCTGCGGGCCAGCCTGGGCTTGAGGGCATCTAGCCGGTGCGCCGAGGTGTCAAAGGCATACAAACGGCCCGTGCTGCGCATCTGTGCGCCCAGCGCCAAGGTTTTACCGCCGGCACCGGCGCAGAAATCAACCACCATCTCGCCCCGCTTGGCCTCGACCAGGGCCGCCAGCAGTTGAGAGCCTTCGTCTTGAACCTCGATGGCCCCGCGCACAAAGGGCTCGGTGCGGGTCAGAGCGGGCTTGCCTGCCAGGCGCAAGCCCAATGGGGAGTAGGGGGTGGGCTCACTGCCCAGGCCCAGCCGGGCCAGCTCGGCTTGCACCTCGTCGCGGCGGGCGCACAAGGCGTTGACCCGCAGGTCCACATTGGCGCTTTGCAACAAGCCGGCAGCCATGGCCCGGAACTCCTCAGGGCTGGCACATAGACCGCGCAGGGCCTGATCCAGCCAATCGGGCAGGCTATAGCGGTGTCGGTCGAGCAATGCTGAGGGGTCAATGGTCAGGCAGGTGTCGAGCCATCGCTTTTCAGTGTCGTTCAGGGCGCTTTTTAGAAAATCGACCGACCCTTGCCCATCGGGACGCTGGTCAAGCAGGTGCTGGGCAAAGCCCAGAATCGCCAAGCGCCGCTCTTTGGGCCCACTGCCCGAGGGGGCCATGTGTTCATAACGCAATTTGTGGCGCAAGACATGAAACAGCGTTTCGGCCAGTACCGCCCGGTCGCGCGAGCCATAGGCATTTTTGCCATGCTGCTGGCGAAAAAAACGCGACACCACGGCATCGGCGGGGTGGGCGAAGGTTAGCGCCTGCTTCACCAATTCGGTGCAGGCATCGAGCAAAGCTTTGGGGTGCATGGGCCCGATTGTCCCACCGATGGGGTGAGCCCGATCAAAACCGGGAGGAAAGCATGGGGCAACCGAACACGCTTTGCAGCCGATTTCGATGCATTCAATATGAAAGCAATGACCTCAATCAGCCAGATCGGGTTAAAGAAGAGCGGGTTTGCCGGTGTACATACTGAAGCAACACGCGATCCATGCGCGACTGCCACCCCTCACCCGTCGATCTGAAATAGTCAAGGACTTCAGGGCTGTAACGCACCGACACCAACCATTTCTTCGACTCGGATTTTGGGCGTCCGCGCAAGGCACGGATGGGAACCATCGCCTGAAGTTGCCCGGGGGTCAGCGGTTGTGCGTCAGGGTCACTGAGGGCTGCAAGCGTGATGGCCCGGTCCTCTTCCTCTGTCGGCATGACGATGGCAGTGCGCTTAGATGTTTTCGACATAGTGTTTCACCTCGCGTCGGTTGGCTCGGCGCAGGCTGATGACCCTGCACACTTCGCCACGTTCTACAAAGGCCACGCAACCTTCAATATCCCTTCACATCTGGCATAGGGGGCAGAAAACCCAAAGTGGGCTACAAATTACCCGGTGCAGATGGCCAAAAAAAAGCCCCCGGCTGAAGGGCATCGGGGGGCCAGCGATGCTTGATGGGTGAGGTACGGAGGATGAGTCCAAAATCCATCAAGAAGTGGTTCTATTGTACGACAATAGGATTACGGTTTGCAAGCCCCCGCCAAAAATTCGCCGATGGGGTTTACCTGATTTTGCCCTCGCGGATGACCTGGCCCCAACGGTCCAGTTCAGACTTGATGTAGGCGGCGAATTCATCTGCGCTGCCGCCCCCCAGCTCATAGCCCAGGTCGCGGGCTTCTTGCTGAAAGGCCGGTGTGGCCATGATGGCCGCCACATCGGCCTGCAGCTTTTGAATGATCGGTTTGGGGGTGCCAGCGGGCACAAACAGCCCGTTCCAGCCCATGGCGATGGCCCCGTTCAAGCCCAGCTCGGTCAGGGTCGGCACGTCAGAGATGATGGGCACGCGGCGCGCACCGGCCACCCCCAGGGCCACCAGCTTGCCCGATTTGATGAGCTGGGCCACCACCACCGGGGCCAGATAGGCCGTGCTGACATGTCCGGCCAGCAGGTCTGGCAACTCGGCGCCGATGGCCTTGTAGGGCACCTCCAACACCTTCAGGCCGGTGATCATGTTCATCTTGGTGCCGATCAATTGGGTGACCGAACCACTGCCACCCGAGGCAAAGGTGGCCTTGTCGGGGTTGGCGCGAGCCCAAGCCTGGTATTCGGCCAGGGTTTTAACGCCCAAGGCAGGGGGCACCACCATCACCAAGGGCGAACTGGTCAGCATGGTGATGGGCAGCAAGGCCTCGTTGAGTTTGCAGCAAGGGTCATTGGTCAACAAGTCATTGAGCGAGTTGTTGATGTTGGCGTGAAACAGGGTATGGCCGTCGGCAGGGGCCCGGGCGGCCTCGCGTGCGCCGATGGCACTGTTGCCGCCTGGTTTGTTGTCCACCACCACCGCCTGGCCCAGGCGCTCGGCCAATGGGGTGGCCAGTCTGCGGGCAAACACGTCAACAGCGCTGCCGGGCCCGGCGGGCTCGATGATGCGCACGGCTTTGGTGGGGAAAGTTTGTGCGGCAGACCAGGTTGCGGCCAAAGCCAACACCGGCGCCAGAAACCATTTAAAGCGGCTCAGTTTCATGCTGTTCTCCTTGAAGGCGGGTGAGGGTCAGGGGTGGCGGCGCATAAAGTCGCACAAGGCCTGGGTCAATTCATCTTCCACATGGGCCCAGGCCGAGAAAGGCAACAGGGCCACGTCTTCGTCGTGTATGGGCAACTGGTAAAGCTCTGAGCCAGGAATGCGCTGGTGCGCAGCGATGCCATTGACCGACGCATGGGTGTTGTCATTGCCCGGCACGACGATGGTGGGCACTTTGATGCCGGCCATGGCTTCGTCGCTCATGCCCAACACCGGCTTGCGTGGGCCACGCAGAAAAATATCGAGCCAATGGCTCATGACCCGGATGTATTCGGCGGGGTCCATGGCCATCAGCCGCGCTTCATTGGCCGGGTTGGCGGCAATGCGCTCTTGGTATTGCTCGGTGGCGCAGACGGCTTTCATGCCGCCCGCTTTGGCCGCATCAATGAACTGGCCATAATAGTTTTGCGGCAAGCGACCAGCGGCAAAGTCACCTCCGGTGATGCGCATCAACAACAGGGCCTTGACCCGCTCGGGGTGGCGCAAATAGAACAGCATCGAGAGCCGGGCCCCCGATGAAGTGCCCCCGATGTAGGCCTGCCGGGCCCCCAGGTGATCGAGCAGCAGGGCCAGGTCGTCGGCCCAGATTTCTTCCTCGCCGTCGTCTCCGGCGATGAGCACATCAGAGGCCCCCGTGTTGCGGCGGTCATGCAGCAGCACCTGAAAGCCTTGGGCCGCCATTTTTTCTGCAAAGGGGATGAATTCCTGAAACCCCCTGCGGCCACCGGTGACCAGCGCCACCCATGGGCCTGTGTCACCCCAGACCCGGTAATGGATGCGGACCCCTCGAATGGTGGCGAAATGCATGGCTGCTCCTTAAACTGCCTCAGGCAGGTTCATCATGGTGCCCTTGGCAAACAGCAAGGGAGAGTGCCCGGAGGTCTC
>JBEBAJ010000110.1:0-7990 GCA_041158965.1 Pseudomonadota bacterium
TTCGCACAGGGTTTCCCGCCCGCCACGACACCAACGACAACGATGACAGGTCAGGTAAAAATAGACCGCGCAACGATCACCCACTTTGAGTTCTGTCACATCAGAGCCGACTTCCACGATGTCGCCCCCCAACTCATGGCCCATGATGCGCGGGGCCTCGCCCCCAAAACTGCCATTGCGCATGTTCAGAAGGGTCAAACCCACCCCTGCCGCACGCACTTTGAGCACCGCCTCTCTCGGGCCGGGTTTGGGCTCGGGCCTGTCCATCAGTACCGATTTGTCACCCCAATTCTTCACCACCATTGCTTTCATCTTTGACTCCTGTGTCTGGCCATATCACATCCAGCTCGCCAGCCAACTGGCCAGAGGCGGGAAAAAGTAAATCAGCAACGACACCAGCAACAGCAAGAGCATGAAAGGTGTCGACCCTTTGAAAATCTCACCCATGGTGACCTTGGGATTGGGCACCACAGATTTGACGGCAAATACCACCATGCCAAAGGGAGGTGTCAAGAGGCCCGCCTCGACGATCAGGATACCGATCATGGCAAATGCCAGGGGGTCCATGCCCAGGGCTTTGGCAATGGGCCAGAAAATGGGCACTGTGAGAAGCATGATCGAAATCGAATCGATGAACATGCCCAGCACCATCCAAATGACCACCATGAAAAGGACAGTCATGCCCACACCCCACTCGGCTGAGAGGATCATGGCCTGAATCTGATTGCCCATCCCGCTCATGGCCAGCGTTCTGGAATAAAGTTGGGCGGCAAACACCAGAATCATCAAGGGCACCGCCACGCGACCCACAGTCAACACCACATCGACCACCTCAGCGCGTCGCATCCCCTTGACCAGCCCCACCGCCAAGGCCACCAAGGCTCCCATGCCGGCCCCTTCGGTGGGCGTGAAAATACCCGCCCAGATCCCGCCCAAAGCACCCACCACGATGGCTGTCAACCCAATGCCGCTCAACCACAAATCAAACAGGCTGGGCGCAGGTCGCTCATCGGCCTTAGAGCTCAACTCGGCCCGGGCTGATGCTGGCAACCGGTGCCCCACCACATGCGGTCTGACCACAGATACCACGGCGATATAGATCATCATCATGCCCGCCAGCAAGAAGCCGGGGATGATGCCCGCGAGGAACAGGTGCCCAATGGAGATGTCGGTCAGGATGCCCCAGACCACCATCAATAGACTGGGCGGAATGAGCATACCCAAACACGCACTGCCGCTGATGAGGCCCAGCGAGAAATGGTCTGCATACCCGGCTCGCTTCATCTGTGGGTAGGCGATGGAGGTGAAGGTGGTCGCAGAGGCCAGGCTGGTGCCGGAGACAAAGGAAAAGATCACGTTGCCCAACACAGTGGCATAAGCAAACCGGCCCGGCAACCTGGACAGACCTCGGTCGATCAGCCAAAACATGTCAAAAGCGATGCCTGAGCGTGCGATGAATTCGCCCATGAGCAAAAACAATGGCACGACGGCAAACACATAGTCGCGCAATGCCTCATACGCGGTGTTGCTCAAAAATGCCAGGGTGATTTCTATGTCGCCAGTGGAAAACCACATCGCGACCAAACTCACCAAGCCCAGAGAAACAGCGACCTCGACCCCCAGAAAAACCAAGGCAATCAACAAAACCAGAATGATCAGGTGCAGATACTCAGCCATGAAATTCACTTGCCTTTCAAACTTCCTGACGGGCAGGCAATTTCAACTGGGTTTCCACCCCCAAGATGCGCAACAGATAAAACCAGGCTGTCATAGCGCTGCCGCAGACCACGGCGAATCGGGCAGGCCAGGCAGGCACATCGACCACACCGTCGCCCTCATACTCGTGATCCACCCAGGCACGGATGGCCGGATCGAGTGCCCCATAGGCCAGCAGAGCGAAAAAGACGGCGCCCAACAAGGCACACATCTTGTAGTTGACATGACGCAGACCCCTGGGCATGAGGTTTTGAAAAATATCGACAAACAACATGCTTTTGGCCCGCACGGCGTAGGGGAGTTGCAAAAACACGATCAGGATCAGCAAATTCCGGATGTGCTCAGCCGTTCCGTAGTATTTGATGCCCAACAAACGGCAAGAGATTTCCACCAGAATGGCAAAAGCCATGCCGAAGGCGACAAATGCAGTCGCCACCATCATGGCCTGTGCCAAACGATCAATCGCATGGATGATCTTGTTCACAGCGATGATCCGGTTCAATCCAGCTTGGCTTTGACAGGCCAACGGTAGCCTTCAGCCTCTGTCGCCTGGATATAGGCCTTCATGACCTGGGTCATCGGCAGTTTGTTTTCGGCTTCAAATTTTTTGGCAATGTCTCTGGGGGCCAGGGTCAGCATTTCGGCCCATGCTTTGCGCTCAGGCTCGCTGACGGTGACCACGTTCACGCCCCTGGCCTTGATGGCGGCGACGGTTTTTTCACCCAATTCACGGGTCACTTTGCCGCCCTGCGCTTCCATCTCCTTGGCCACATCCAGAATGATGGTTTGCACTTCTTTGGGCAGGCGGTTGAAGCGGCGCTGGTTCACTGTCAAAGAAGTCACGGTCATGGAACCGAAAGCCACATCCACAAAATTGGGGGCCACATCAAACAATTTGAGCGAATCCATCACACTGAGGAAAATGATCATTGAATCGATCAAACCCGTTTGCAAGGAGGTGTACATGTCCGGACCAGGAACCGAGACAGGCAATGCGCCCGCTTCAGACACCCAGAACGCATTCGGGCCCGCGGCCCCCACCTTCTTGCCCTTCACGTCAGCCGCCTTTTGCATGGCGGTACGGGAGACCAGGTTGTAGGGCTCGAAAGGGATCAAGGTCAGAAGGCGCTGGCCATACTTGTCGAATTGACGCGGCAATTCAGGGGTTTCGTCATAAACCTTGCGTGTGGCCCGCACCGACAACTCCGGGTTGCTGGGGCCAAAAGGCAGATACATGGGGAAATTGTTGAGGGCCAGTTTTTGGGCCTCGTGGCAGATGCAAAACACACCAAAATCAAGCACGCCTTGTTCCACCGCTTCCAGCACTTCGGTGGTCTTGACCGATGAGCCCGACCAGTTTTCGATGAACTCGATCTCGTGCCCGGTTTTTTCTTTCACCCGCTTCTTGACTTCAGGAATGAACTGATTCTGGGTCAAGGCAATGAAATGCCAGCTGGGGCTATGCCCGGAGCCGATTTTGACGGTGATTTTTTCGGCGCCGACGCTCTGGCTCACGCCGAGAGAAAACAGGGCGATGAGACTGGGGATCAGGTAAGTGCTGCGAAAACTTCTCATTTGCAATCTCCTTGATGGAAGCAGGATTTGCTGATGGTGAGCGCAGTCAGATGGATTAGATATAGGAAATACCCTTTGATTGATCAATGTATCAATTGAATCACTGAGAATTTGTCTAGGTCAAACCCGTCGCGCTATTGATCTATTGCTCAAAAAGGTGCGTGATGGATTGACTTGGGGGCATTGATGGGATAGATTGAAGCATGGCATCCTGACCAAGGATGTTTACAAAAATATATAACAGGAGACCCTCATGCCGCATGCGATTGAGCGCATCACCCACCCCAAACTCCGCCCCGCCTTTCCCCCCTACCCTTTGGCGACCAAAAGCGCCGGATTGGTGTTTATGTCAGGCGTGCGTGCCGGCATGAATGGCGCTCACCCGGAACACTTCAATGACATCCCCGCTGAAGGAAGAACCAAACAACAAGGTTTCGGTTTGGTGGATGAATTCGAAGGCCAGGTGTCATCTGATTCGTGGTCAGTGCATGAGTGCGTCGATCTGGTCTTGAAAGCCGCGGGCTCACATGGCGACCAACTGTTGCGCCAACATGTCTGGCAACAAGACAAACGGTTTTTCCCGTGTTATGAGCAGATCAGGAAACATTGGCAAGTCGCTCCGGCCCCCAGCAGCGGGTTGGGCGTGGCAAGCATCAGTGGGCGGGCCAAGGGTTGGATCGGCATCGACGGCATTGCCGTCGCCCCTGGCGAAAACCCCGTGTTCCCCGCCCGGGAGGTGGTCAACCCGGTGAACGACAAGCGCCTGCCCTCGGCCTCGCATTATTCCCAAGCCGTTAAATCGGGAGAGCTTTTGTTCACGGCTGGCCACATTGCGATCAAAACCGCAGAACCAGGCAAGCCGCTGGTGAACTCCTTCGACGACATCCCGCCGGAAGGCCGATTTCTGGCCACCGGCAGAAGCCATCCGGACAGTCGCGACGGCCCCATCGCGGCCCAAACCTGGTATGTCTACCATGAGTTGTCGCAAACCTTGACGCAACGCGGCTTGAGCATGTCCGATGTGATCCATGCCAATGTCTATTTGAGTGACCTGAAAGATTTCGCCACATTTCATCGCGTTCACCGCCATTACTTTCCAGATGGCGAGCCAACCCTTTGCGTCACGGGTTTCAATGAGGTGGGTCATCGAGGGTGCCGAATTGAAATTGAATTGACCGCCGCACCCAAAAATGGATCGCTCAAACGCCGCCGGGTGACGTGGCCATGCGCCGCACCGTTTCATGCCCCGGCCGCTCTTCAAGCCGGCCCCTTGTTGTTTTGCTCGGGCATCGTGGGCTTGGACTCTGATGGCAGACTGGTGAAAAATGCCAGTGATTTGCCTGCACAAGCCCGCGCCATGATCCGGGCCCTGGAGGCCTCTGAGTCCAGCCCCGGTCTGGCCGCACAATGCTGGGCGGCACTGGATACCCTGGGCAAGGTACTCAAGCAGAGTCAGTCGGGGTTTGAGCGATTGGTCAAAACCACCGTGTATTTGCGTGACGATGCGGTCCTGCGCACCTATGAAACGGTTCGAGCCGAATTCATCTCGAACGAACACTTGCCTGCGATGGAGGTGGTGTTGGTTCATGGCCCAGGCCCGACCCCCGATGCGCACATCCAGATCGAAGCCATTGCCATCGAGTGAGCAACGCCCTTGAACACCGACAACATGCCTGACCTCATTGTTGACCACATCGGTATTGCCGTGCAAGACCTCGCGCAGGCCAGCCAGTTTTACCGCGATGTGCTGCAGGCTGAAGTGTCCGAACCCAAGCGCATGCCTGATCAGGGGATTTCGGTGGTGTTTGTGCAAATGGCGAACACCCGAATAGAGCTGATAGAGGCCATTAGCCCTCAGTCACCGATTGAAGATGTGCTTGAAAATCACACCATCAATCACTACCTTGATCGACACCCGGAAGGTGGCATTCATCATGTGTGTTACAAAGTACAGGACATGGCCGTAACCCGATCGCAATTGACCGCCAAGGGATATCGGGTTTTAGGGCGTGGTGTCTGCATCGTGGGTGCCAGCGGAAAAGAAATTCTGTTCCTCGACCCGGGGCGCACGGGCGGCACCCTGATTGAACTCAAGCAGGCCTGAGGAAACCGGGTCTCAGAACCATTCCCAAAGGCGGTTGGCAGCGCGTAACTCTGCCGAAGGTGAATCGACCACCATCTTGCCGGTTTTAAGGATGATGGCTCGCTCGACCATCGCCAGTGCCAAATTTACATTTTGCTCCACGATGATCACGCTGGTGCCAAATTTGGCGTGTATGGACTCCAGACTGCGCATGACCATTTGAGCGGCCAAAGGCGAAAGACCCGCCGTCGGCTCGTCGAGCAAGATGGCCTTGGGCTTGCGCATAAAAGCCATGCCGACAGCAAGCAGTTGCTGTTGGCCGCCGCTGAGCGAGCCGGCCATTTGTGAGCGGCGCTCTTTCAATATGGGAAAGATCTCATGCACATCGCTCAAATGGGCAGAGTCATTTTGCATGCCCGCGATTTGCAGGCATTTCTCCACGGTCAGGCTGGGAAAGACATTTTTGGTCTGAGGCACAAAACCCAGCCCCAGGTTGACATTGGTGTGAGTGGCCCCGGGCACAATGGCTTGTCCGTTGAACCAGACTTGGCCCGACACATCGGAGACGGCGCCGATTAAAGATTTCAACAAGGTTGATTTGCCTGAACCGTTATGACCGAAGATGCCCACCTTCGACCCCTCAGGGATCTGAAACGACACATCCTCAAAGGCGGTCAAGGTGCCGTAGCGGGCCGTCAGATGAGAGATTTCGAACAACATTTGGCACTGACTTAAGGGTTTGCGGGCGCTGTGGCGCCAAAATACAATTCGGTCAATTGAGGATTGGCCAGCATCTCATCCAGCGGACCTTGTGCAAGGACGGTGCCACTGGCCATGAAGATCACCCGATTGCTGACCTCTTTGACAAAAGAAATATTGTGCTCTACCAATAATATGGCTTTACCGGCATCGCGTTGCTCGCGGATGACTTGTTTGATGCGGTCAAATATTTGACCCGACACCCCAGCCATGGGCTCATCGAGCAATAAGCATTGCCCATCGTTCATGATGGCCCTGGCCAAAGCCACCAGTTTTTGTTGACCATACGATAGCTCGGAAGGCAATGCATCCGCTCGATGCGATAAGCCAACGATGGCCAACGCTTTCATGGCCGCTTCTCTCGCACTTTCTTCCACGGCTCGAATGGACTTGGGCCTGAAGCAAAGTTGGAACAATCGCTCGCCCGGGTAATGCTTGACCCCGATGATCAAGTTGTCGAGCAATGACAGACTGGCAAACAAACGGTTGTTTTGCCAGGTGCGGGCAATGCCATGGGTGATGCGGGCATAAGTGGGCAAATGTCCTACCGCTAGTCCCCGCATAAAAATTTCACCACTGTCTTTGGGCAAGGCACCGGTGATGAGGTTGAACAAGGTGGTTTTACCCGCACCGTTCGGACCGATGATGCCCACCACTTCACCAGGATGAAGGACCAAAGAAATATGATTGGCGGCGACGATGCCGCCAAATCGCTTATTGAGGCCTTCAATGCGCAAGATCTCGGTCATGTTCGAACCTCCTGGTTCATGACTTCGGTGCCGACCATGACTCAAGACCTCCGCCTGCCCTGGCACCGCCCAACAAACCTTGCGGACGCCAGAAAATGAAGAACATGATGAGCAAGGTATAGATCACACCTTGCAAGGGGGCCATGACAGCGATGGGCAAATCAAGGAATCGGACCAATTCGGGCAACACGGTCAGAATGACCGCACCCAGCACGGGGCCCCAGGTGGTCGCCACACCGCCCACCACCACCATGGTGAGGATGACCGCCGTATAAAAAATGCCAAATTGTTCAGGGGTGAGGTATTGGTAAAAATGGGCATACAAGGCCCCAGCCAAACCGGACATGCCACTGCCCAAAGCGACCATCACCATTTTGATTCTGACCGGATTGCGGCCCAAGGACTCAAAAGAGACCTCATCGTTGCGCATGGCCGTGACGGCGCGACCATAGGGGCTGCGCATCAAAAAGTGAATGATGGCGATGCACACCCCGGCAATCAACGTGACCAGAAGCAAAAAGAGGGGGCGGCGGTACTCACCGTCGATGATGGAAGGAATTTGGCTCAGGCCGTTGGCACTTCCAGTGAATTCCACATTGTTGATGATGTGGATGACGCCCAGGTGAAAGCCCAAGGTGGCAATCACCAGATAATCACCAGAGACCCGTAATGCAGGAAAAGAGACGAAAGCAGAGGCCAGGGCCGCAAAGAGAACGCCAAAAATAATGGCCACAGGCACTGGGAAACCAAACCAGATCGCCAGCAAACCCGAAGAATAACCGCCGAGGGCAAAAAACACCGGGTGTGCGACGCTCATTAAGCCCCCATAACCCAGGATCAAATTGAAACTGCAAGCCAGAATGACGTTGATGGCGGTCAGAATGGCGATCGTGTACACATAGGTCATCGCGAAAGTTCCATCATGTCGTCATAAAAGGGTCATTGGGCCGAGGGCTGTGATCGCTGGAACCATTTCCGCCATGCCCCCAGGTGCATCATCACGCCTTGTGGGAAAATCAGAATGACCACAAAAATCAGCACATAAGCCACCATGGCCTGCCACCTCGATTCGATGACCAATATGCTGAACGCCTGAATCAGACTGAGC